>CAIMTR010000426.1 GCA_903844415.1 uncultured Gammaproteobacteria bacterium | reverse complement strand
TAATTGATATTGGCATCGGTTGTCACTTCGCCGGCAACAACTACCATACCGGTTTTTACAAGTGTTTCAACAGCTACGCGTGATTTTGGATCTTGTGCCAACAAGGCATCTAGTATGGCATCCGAAATCTGATCAGCCATTTTATCTGGGTGACCTTCAGATACGGATTCGGAGGTGAACAAAGCAGCTTCTGACATATTTTTAACCTTTATTATAGAGTCTGTTTTTGAACTTCTGCGTTGATGCAGGTGCGCGACTCTATCATTGCCAATGGGACTAAGGCAAACCTCAAAAGTACGTTTTTAAGCGATGTTAATGGCCTTGTGTCGAGACCTTAACCGGTAGCATTATTTATAAGCCTGTTAGACAATGAGTGTCAGTTTTTTCGTGTGTTGCTGGCTTTACCGGGCCCGCAGTATCAGTTCTGCAAATACCCTGCAGCAAGCCAAACTTTAAGGAGTATCAGGATGGGATCCCCCAGCCGTGCCGGCAATGAGCGTAAAACTTCACGGCGTGAATGTGCCAATGCCATCCGTGCCTTAAGCATGGATGCTGTTCAGAAAGCCAATTCTGGTCATCCCGGTGCGCCAATGGGTATGGCCGATATTGCCGAAGTGTTGTGGCACGATTATTTACAGCACAATCCGGCCAATCCCAACTGGATTAACCGTGACCGCTTTGTGTTATCCAATGGCCACGGCTCCATGTTGTTGTACTCCTTGCTACACCTAACCGGTTATGAATTGAGCATTGAAGACCTGAAGAATTTCCGGCAACTGCACTCTAGAACTCCTGGCCATCCTGAATATGGCTATACAGCGGGTGTGGAAACCACTACCGGTCCGCTCGGGCAGGGGATTGCGAATGCAGTGGGAATGGCAATTGCCGAACGTACTTTGGCTGCTCAATTCAATCGTGATCAATTTGCCGTCATCGATCATCATACTTATGTCTTCGCTGGTGACGGTTGTCTAATGGAAGGCATTTCGCATGAAGTGTGTTCCTTGGCTGGCACCTTGCAGTTGGGGAAATTGATCATGTTCTACGATGACAACGGCATATCTATAGATGGTGAAGTGCATGAGTGGTTTACCGATGATACAGCCGGTCGCTTCGCCAGTTATGGTTGGCAGGTGCTGCACGCTGACGGCCATGATGCCTTGGCTATAGTCACAGCAATTGAAGCAGCGCGCACCAATACAACGCAGCCCTCGATCATCATTTGTAAAACCATCATTGGCTACGGTTCTCCCAACAAACAAGGCAAGGAGAGTTGCCATGGATCGCCACTAGGTGCTGATGAAATTGAGGCAACACGAGCCAAGTTGAAATGGCATCATTCGCCTTTTGAAATTCCGGTCGAGATTTATCAAACATGGGATGCAAAAGAAACTGGCTTTCAAGCGGAATCGAAATGGCGAGCAAATTTTGCCCATTACGAACAGGATTATCCCGAACTGGCAATGGAGCTGATCCGCCGTATCAAGGGTGAGTTTCATGACGATTTCGAAATTCAGGCAGATGAATTTATTCAGCAATGCCAAACCAAAGCAGAGTCAATTGCCAGTCGCAAGGCATCGCAAAACAGCATCAGCACTTTTGGTAAGTTGTTGCCTGAATTGCTGGGCGGTTCTGCCGATCTCACTGGCTCCAACCTCACCAACTGGAGTGGCAGTGTTGCAATTAACCGCGATCCGGCCGGCAATTATATTTATTACGGAGTGCGCGAATTTGGCATGGCGGCGATCAATAACGGCATCGCCCTGTACGGTGCTTTTATTCCTTATGCCGGCACTTTTTTGGTATTTATGGATTACATGCGCAATGCTGTGCGGATGGCAGCATTGATGCAGCAACACAGTATTTTTGTATTTACCCACGATTCCATCGGCCAAGGCGAAGACGGCCCTACTCATCAACCCGTGGAACACATTGCCACTTTGCGTAACACACCCAATTTGATGGTGTGGCGTCCGGGTGACGCGGTTGAAACTGCTGTGGCTTGGAAATCTGCTTTGCTTAACCGCACTGGTCCTACTGCATTGGTGTTATCGCGGCAGAATCTAACCGCTTTGGCACGCACACCAGAACAGTTGAGTAACATCAATAAAGGTGGCTACGTATTGTGTGACTGCGAGGGTCAGCCAGATGTAATAGTAATTGCCACGGGATCGGAAGTTGGCATCGCCCTGCTGGCAGTACAAGAGCTGCAAGCTCGCAAGAAAAATGTGCGGCTGGTGTCGATGCCATCAACCACCTTGTTCGATGCCCAAAATGATGCGTGGAAACAACTTGTGTTGCCCACAAATGTGAGAAAAAGGGTTGCGGTTGAAGCTGCTCATGGTGATGGTTGGTATAAATACGTTGGGATGGATGGAGTGATTCTCGGCATGAAGACTTTTGGTGAGTCAGCACCAGGGCCTGTAGTAATGAAACATTTCGGATTCACTGCAGCGGTAATAAGCGCTGCGGTAGAGAGTTTGCTCTGAGTTACCGGCTTGCCATCAATGGGCTCGGCCGCATCGGCCGTAGTGTGTTGCGTGCCTATTTTGAAAATGCCGAATTTAGTGGTCCAGACAGTGGACTGGAAATCGTGGCGCTCAATGAGCTGGCTGACATTCAAACTCTAGCCCACCTGCTGCGCTACGACAGTACTCACGGAAAATTTTCCGGTACGGTTGCTGTGATTGGCAACCATCTCCTTATCAACGGCAGACAGCTGAGTGTTTCGCAAATACCCGAACTAACATTACTGCCTTGGCAAGAACACAACATCGATCTGGTGCTAGAGTGTACAGGGTCTTTTTCCGATCGCTCCAACGCAGAAATTCATTTGCTGCGAGGCGCGCGTCGCATGTTGTTTTCCCAGCCCGCTGCAGCTGATGTAGATTGCACCATTGTCTATGGGGTGAACCAGCAGCTTTTGCGCCGCGAACACACGATTATTTCCAATGCCTCCTGTACCACCAACTGCATCGTACCCGTGATCAAGTGTTTGCATGATGCGCTGGGTGTCGAATGTGGCGTTATCACCACTATACATTCCGCGATGAATGATCAACCGGTGCTCGATGCCTATCACCACACCGACTTACGCAAAACACGCAGTGCATTTCAATCTATTATTCCAGTCAATACAGAGCTGGCGCGCGGCATCGATCGAATATTGCCAGAACTAAGTGGTCGATTTGAAGCGCAGGCCATGCGCGTGCCAACGGTAAATGTCTCTGCAATTGATTTGTCAGTAGTGGTCAACACCAACACCAGCAAGGAGGAGATCAACGCGATTATTCGTGCGGCATCAGCCAGCATGTTGCCCAACGTATTGGCCTTTACCGATGAACCCTTGGCATCGTGCGATTTTAATCACGATTCACGTTCAGCCATCGTCGATCTTGGTCAAACCCGCGTCAGCGGTAAACGTTTGGTCAAGGTATTGACCTGGTTCGACAATGAATGGGCTTTTGCAAACCGTATGCTGGATGTAGCGCGTTTGCTAGCCCGTTTATAAAATGCTGGCCTGCTTACGTACTCTACTGCATCAAATTGCTTGCTAGCAGTTAAGTGAGTTTGCGCTGGCACCCTGTAAATTCAGGCCTAGAGATATAGGACTTATTTAGTCGTACCAAAACTTTGTGCCAGCGGAAAATTTCCATCAAAAGGCGGCCAGTTGGGTACGGCTCTGGTCGGTTCAACGTAGTACATTGCAGTATAGATGCCACGCAACAATCCCCCGTCAATTTCAAAAACGTCAGAAAAATGGTTGCGGCGTTTAGGGTGGCCGGGTTCGCGGATGAACACCGCAGAGGCCACTACTACTTGGGCTTCTACATCGACCACTGCCCAACGGCGAGCCGCTACATTTAACACATTGAAAGTCGAAGTGCCCGAGCGACAATCGCTAAGACCGTTCAGGCCACCATCGTTGACGCGTTCTGGTGGTAAGGGATTGCCGGTTGTTTTTTGGCCGTTTTCTTCACGAAAACAGCCGGGATGGGCGCGTTCAATGTTGGGATTACGATTGACGATTCCATCCCAATAGGAGTTGGTGATATAGATCAGTTCTTCCCGAGAGCTGCGCTGTGCAACTGGCACTACTCTGTTCTGCGGAGGATTGCCGGTGGTCAAGTAATCGGCATCCCACAATACAGTACCTGCAACACCATCGACACCAGCGTCATTTTCACGCCCAATGAACCACTCCGCTTCACTGATTTTTTGGTTGTCAACCTTGATGCGCAGCGATACCACGGCGCGTACATCGCTTTCAACGAGGGTGCCGTAATACACAGCATTGCCGGTAAACTCATCAAGGTATTTGCGTTGCATTGCACCAAGTCCCGTCGCCGATTTCCACATACCTTCCCCTAGTGGTTGCACCACCGAATTTTCAGTATGCCGATAAATAGTGGCCAAGGGCGCAGCTGCAGGATTATGAGTAATCACTGCCTGGAGATAACTATCGAGGACTCTACTGAGGCAAGTGCGATCACAGGAATTTTCCTGAGCAAATGTCGGCAGGACGAATGTGCAATTGAGCAGAAAGGGGAGGGTGACAAATAAGCGATTTAGTTTCATCTTGATGCTCCGAGTGTAATGCTGTTTTTATTATTTACCGGCTGCGACAAAAGCAGTCGAATTGTCTGTTGCACTTGCAGTTAATGCAAGCTTAGTGGTGTAGGCCAAGTTAATTTTATTGTTTTGAAGCAGGGTCTCTAAATCAGTTCAATGAATGTTCTTACTAACATTTATTGAAGCTGGTGCAAGCAATGAAACCTACTTTTCGGTATCATACCAGTCTGGTTTTTTTGGCATTAAAAGAGAGTTTTATGGCAATTTTGGCAATGGCCAATCTTGATTTGCGCAATCAGCGGGTGCTAATTCGTGAAGATTTAAATGTACCTGTAAAGAACAATAACATCGTCAACGATGCTCGTATCCGCGCCGCACTCCCTTCCATCAAGTTAGCCCTCGCTAAAGGGGCCAAAGTAATATTGATGTCGCATTTGGGGCGACCGAAAGAGGGCTTGCCTCTTGCCGCTCAAATGGAATTTGCACTGATGCCAGTGGCAGTTCATCTCGGCCAACTATTGGGTCAAGAAGTTAAAGTAATGGCGCCTGATTTCACTGCTGCTGATTCACATACAATTTCTGCAGGCCAGTGTGTGTTGCTGGAAAATGTGCGTATTAATGTGGGTGAAAATGCTAACCTCGATGACTTGGCCTTATATTACGCCAGTTTGTGCGATGTTTTTGTGATGGATGCTTTTGGTACTGCCCATCGAGCCCAAGCGAGCACTCATGGTGTTGCGAAATTTGCCACAACTGCATGCGCCGGACCCTTGCTGGTTGCAGAACTAGCAGCCCTAGATAGGGCGCTTAGCAATCCGGTGCGGCCTTTGGTTGCCTTGGTAGGTGGTTCTAAAGTATCGAGCAAATTGCAGGTACTCGAAACGCTTGCTGCAAAAGTGGACGCATTGGTGGTTGGTGGTGGTATCGCTAATACTTTTTTAGCTGCAGTGGGTAAACCAGTTGGTAAATCATTATACGAAGTTGATATGCTCGATTACGCCAGAAAAATTATGAGCAAGACTCACATTCCCTTGCCGATAGATGTGGTCGTGGCGAGCGAGTTTAAAGAGACTGCGGTTCCTGAAATAAAACATGTTGATGCTGTGAGTGCAAACGATATGATTTTGGATATAGGTCCACAATCGGTCGCAGCATTACTAGAAACCATCGGCAAAGCCGGAACAATTTTGTGGAATGGTCCGGTCGGTGTGTTTGAGTTTCCGTCTTTTGCCAAAGGCACGGAAGCAGTAGCTAGGGCTATTGCCGCTAACACCGGTTTTTCTATTGCTGGAGGCGGTGAAACTATCACCGCAATAGAAAAATACGGCATCGAACAGCATATATCCTACATCTCTACCGGTGGCGGTGCATTTTTGGAGTTTGTACAAGGTGATGTATTGCCTGCAGTGGCCATATTGGAACAGCGTGGCCGTTAATCCACGAACACAGTTAACGATTACAACGTGATGTACCTATTAACCGAATTAACTCTTACATTTTTTCAGTAAAGGAAACCAATATGGCCCTTATCAGTCTTCGCCAATTACTTGATCACGCTGCTGAGCATACTTATGGTGTGCCTGCTTTCAATGTCAACAACCTCGAACAAGTACGTGCCATCATGATGGGAGCTGATGAGGTCAATGCTCCTGTTATATTGCAAGCATCGGCTGGCGCGCGTAAATATGCCGGTTCCAACTTCCTGCGCCACTTAATCGAAGCGGCCATCGAAGAGTTTCCGCATATTCCTTTGGTAATGCACCAGGATCACGGTGTTTCGCCTTCGATTTGTCAGCGTTCCATCCAGCTGGGTTTTTCTTCCGTCATGATGGATGGCTCGCTTGGGGAAGACGGAAAAACACCAATGGATTACGACTACAACGTAAAAGTCACTCGTCTGACTGTGGAAATGGCACATGCTTGTGGTGTGTCAGTCGAGGGCGAAATGGGATGTTTGGGCTCGCTGGAAACCGGAATGGCAGGCGAAGAAGATGGCATAGGTGCTGAAGGCAAACTTTCAATGCATCAAATGTTGACTGATGTGGAGGAGGCAGCGCGTTTTGTCGCAGATACCCAAGTAGATGCACTGGCAATTGCCGTTGGTACCAGTCATGGCGCATATAAATTCAGCCGCCCACCGACAGGCGATATTCTGGCCATCAATCGTATCCGTGAAATTCATCAACGTATTCCCAACACTCATCTGGTGATGCACGGCTCGTCTTCAGTGCCGCAGGAGTGGCTCGCCATCATCAATGAGTTTGGTGGAGAAATTACTGAAACTTACGGAGTGCCAGTCGAGCAAATACAGGAAGGTATCAAAAACGGCGTAAGAAAAGTGAATATAGATACTGACTTGCGCTTGGCCTCAACCGGTGCGGTACGAAAGTTTCTGGCGCAAAACAAGTCTGAATTCGATCCGCGTAAATTTTTAGCACCAACGATAATAGCGATGAAGGATGTTGTTAAAGACCGATTGCAGGCTTTTGGCACGGCCGGTCAAGCATCCAGCATAGGCAAGATTTATACGTTGGAGCAGATGTCGAGCCGGTACAGTAAAGGGCAGTATAAATCGAAAGTGCACTGATCAAGATCGGGCGAGCAGTGTCTTTACTCCAGAGGGCGTTGCCATCAGTAAAATGTCTGCAGGACGGCACGCGAACAAACCGTTGGTCACTACACCAGTAATCTGATTTAGATCCGTTTCAAGTTTGCGCGGATCAATAATAGACATGTTGTACACATCTAGGATGATGTTGCCGTTATCGGTTACACACCCTTCGCGATAAACCGGATCTCCACCAAGCTTTACAATCTGGCGTCCCACATGGCTACGTGCCATTGGAATAACTTCCACGGGCAAAGGAAACTTGCCCAACACATTTACAAACTTGCTGTCATCGGCAATACACACAAAAACCTTGCTCACGGCTGCAACAATTTTTTCTCGGGTGAGGGCTGCTCCTCCGCCTTTTATCAATTGTAAGTATTCGTTGGCTTCATCCGCGCCGTCTACATAGATGCTGACTTCTGCCACGCTGTTTAATTCAACAACAGGGATGTTGAGTGCTTTTAGTCTACGCGCACTTTCTTCAGAGCTGGCGACGGTGGCAAATATGTCGTATTTAAGCGCAGCCAGTTCAGCAATAAAAAAATTGGCTGTAGAGCCTGTACCCACGCCAATTACGCTGTCACTTCGCAGATTGGTTTTCACGTAATCGAAGGCGGCTTTGGCAACGGCTTTTTTCAAATCATCTTGTGTCATGTATGGCTCTTAATTGTAGCTGCTCGCTAGTCTATCCAAGATGCGGCGAGTGGGCGAGTGGGCGAATCAAAAAAACTCTTTCCAAGCGCGGGAAATACCCATATAGTTCATATGGTTGTGAGATATTTATAAATAATAGATTGGAAATGTTTCATAACTGGCCGTTCTAAAGGACTTATAAATTTTTGATTCAGAGCGTTTATATGAATAAAAAACCTGATTTTCTAATCATTTTGTTTCTGGTTTTTGGCGTTGGCATTCTGATCAGTACTGTGGCACAAAGCGGATTGTTATAGTTATTGGTTAAAATTTTGCTGTTGTGCACTAGATTTGTGCCAAGTTTGATCTGTAACAATTGCGCTTAGGGGGACATCCCAGGACGCGACCTCCAGTTTCTCTACCCGCTGACATTCATGTGCAAGCCCCAGCAACACCGGACTTTGCCGTGTACTGCGCCGTAAAAATGCAAAGGTCTTGTCGTAGTAACCTTTGCCCATTCCCAATCTGTTTCCAGCATCGTCAAAAGCCACCAATGGTACTAGAACCAGGCCTAAAGCAAGTGGCGTACACAACTTTCCAAACAATGGTTCTGGTATGCCGTAGCGGTTGGTAATTAATTTCTGACCTTTCTGCCAGCGTCTAAAATACAAACGATCAGTACCGACCTTGTTCATGACGGGCAGATAACATTCTTTGCCGCGTCGCAATGCTTCGCGCAGCAGTAAGTTGGGGTTAATTTCACCATCACGCGCAAAAGAAAAAGTAATTCTCCGGCGGAACCGAAACAAAACACTGGTGCCTACCTTGTGCAGGAGTTTTTTTGCGGCAGTAGTTTGTTGTGTATGCGACAACTGCCTGCGCCGCTGGCGCATTAGTTTACGTAATGCTGCTTTGCTATGCGGCAGTTTTGTAGGGGAGGTCACATTAATGTCCAAATGCGGCTACGTTTGTAGAGCCTGAAGCGTTTGTAGAGAATTACAAAAACAAATTGAATCTTACAGTGTGTAGTTAACAAGTGGGTCAGGGTGAGAGAGGAGAAAAAAGAGAGCAGAGAAAAGCAAAATAGCTGAGAAAAAAAAGATAGCAAAAAACGAAACAAGTTCCCCGGGACACCGCTGCTGAAATAGTCCTGAACCGAACGGTTCAGGTGGTGGCCAGTCCGACGTATTAGGCTTTCCGACAAGCGGACATGCACACCACGTCTTTGGGCATAGCCTCCGGGTTTCAAATATCGGCTCAAGAACACTTTCAACTAGCAAATATCCCAGGGGAGATCATTGTATGCTTAAAACAGTGATTAAGAAAAAGAATTACTGCAGAAAATATTAAATTTTTATTTGACGACTTGCCATCAGTGCTGCATCAATCTTTTTTTCTAGTATTTTTATTTCGTATGCAGAATTAGATTCACTAGAGAGGCTGGTCTTGCCCATCTTCAGTAGATCGTGCGTGATATTTATTGCTGCCAGCACCGCGATTTTTTCGTAGCCCAGAGAACTGCCGCGCTTACGTACATCTTCCATTTGCTGATCTAGGTAACGTGCCGATTTACGTAATGATTCTTCTTCATCGGCTGGGCAACTGATCAGATAATCACGTCCCATAATGTTGATGGTTACAGAGCCGGTAGTTGTGGGCATTACGATTGTCCTTCTTCCAAAGTTTTCAGACGTCGTAAAACTTTTTCCATACGCACGCGAGCCAATTGATTTTTACCAAGCATAACTTCACGCTCATTGCGCAGGAGATTATCTTTATCGCGCAACAACTGATTTTCAATATTCATATCGCTGCAAAGTTTTATCAACTCATCAACTTTGTTTTCAAGTGTCTTGAAAGTGCTGTTGCTCATGGTCTTTGGTCGTGGAGAAATACGTAGTTACTAACTATAAAGCGCAGTATGAAGGTAGGTCAACAAGTGATTGAAAAGAGAAAACATTTCATTTTTTGTGCCACTGTAAGTACGACAACAAGGTTTGGATCTAAGCCAAGTGGTATCATTAACTATCAACCTTGCAAGAGCCTATATGCAACCAGAATATACAATTATTACGCAGTTACTGGCCAATAATGGCATCACTAGTTCAGCCGCTGAATTACACGGACTGCTTACCGGTTTACTTTGTTCCGGTAATGTTGAGGCTGAGCCGGGCGATATCGGACTCTTGTTAGAGCCACCACTACAACTGCCGGCCATCGTGCAACAACTGCTCGAGCGATTTACAGCAACCGCACAAGAACAACTGCGCAGTATTGATTACAGTTTTCAACCGTATTTGCCTTCCGATGACAGCAAAATAGTTGAGCGGGTAACAGCGCTGGGTGCTTGGTGTGATGGGTTCACGGTGGGTTTTGCGGCGAGTTATATCCGTCCTGAATCCAAATTGGGTGCAGAAGTCAGTGAAATTCTGACTGACTTTGCACAGTTTGCGGATGTAGGTGAAAATCAAAGTGATTTGTCCGAGCAGGACGAAGCCGATTATATGGAGCTAATGGAATATGT
>CAIMTR010000425.1 GCA_903844415.1 uncultured Gammaproteobacteria bacterium | reverse complement strand
GGTTATAACCGCAGTCGTTTTACCTCGGACATTACAGCAGGTATCACGGTTGGGGTGATTGCTTTGCCGCTGGCCATTGCGTTTGCGATTGCCTCAGGTGCCAAACCAGAAGCAGGTATCTTTACTGCCATTATTGCCGGTTTCATCATTTCCGCACTTGGGGGGTCAAGGGTGCAGATCAGTGGACCCACTGGCGCTTTCATCGTTATTGTATACGGCATCATCACGCAGTACGGTTACGCTAATCTACTCATTTGCACCATCATGGCAGGGTGTATGTTGTTTATAATGGGTCTATTGCGGCTTGGTTCACTTATCAAATTTTTTCCGCGCCCACTCATCATCGGGTTTACCAGTGGTATTGCTGTACTGATCATTTTTAGTCAGGTGAAGGATTTTTTAGGTCTTGAAACCGAAGCACTTCCTGCCGAATTTTTCGCCAAATGCGCTGCGCTTTTTCAAGGCTTTCCCACTTTTGATTTGGTCACCTTTTTGTTGGCATCTGCTTCGGTGTTGTTGCTCTGGTTTTATCCGACTGCTTGGTCACAAAAACTGCCCGCACCTATTATCACATTGATCCTTGGTTCTTTGGTCGTGGCTATTTTCAAGCTGCCGGTGGAGACCATTGGTACTCGTTTTGGTGGTATTGCACAAGGATGGCCGGCGTTTGATGTTCCAGAATTTAACCTCTCCACGCTGCGTTATCTGATGTCGCCCGCAATGACTATAGCTCTGCTTGGTGCGATCGAATCCTTATTTTCGGCGGCAGTAGCAGACGGCATGATTGATGATAAGCACGATCCGAATCAAGAGCTAATTGCACAAGGCATTGCAAACATTATTACACCATTTTTTGGTGGTTTACCTGCTACCGGAGCCATAGCACGCACGGCGGCTAATGTCCGTTGTGGCGCTAGCAGTCCTATCTCTGGCATGGTGCACGCGCTCACTTTACTCATTATCGTGATGCTTGCTGCTCCACTTGCTCAACACATTCCACTTGCCACGCTGGCAGCAATATTACTCATTGTCGCCATTAATATGGGAGAGTGGCGCAGCCTTACAAATTTAGAGTTATATCCAAAAAGTGATAGTGCGGTATTGGTTATTACCTTCTTGTTTACAGTAATTTTTGATCTGACTGTGGCCGTTGAATTCGGCATGTTAGTAGCCATCTTTCTCTTCATCAGACGTATCACAGTGCTTACTCATGTCAGCGTGGTTGATGAACCTCTATTAGAAGAAGATAGCGTCGGGAGAGTGCAGAGCATTCTTATACCTGAGGGCGTATTGATCTACCGAATTTTTGGGGCCATGTTTTTTGGTGTGGCGGACAAACTGGAAACTGTTCTGGATAGTCTCCATTCTGATCTTGAAATATTGATACTTAAGATGAATGAGGTCATTAGTATCGATGCCACAGCCCTGCACACACTGGAGCTGTTACAAACCAAATTACGCAATCATAAAAAACATTTAATTTTGTGTGGCCCTCATACTCAACCTTATGCGCTCTTGTTTAAGGTGGGCTTCTTAAAAAAAATTGGTGAAGAAAATGTTACAGCGAACATACAAGAAGCGTTGTCACGCGCGCGCGAAATTCAAAGGTCTACTGGTTAACATTTATTGGTAGTAAAACTTTATTGTAAAGATGCAGATTTGATGCTGAATTTTATTGTGAAAGCGCCACACTCTTAATTTGCGCGAATACTTTCTGATCCGTTTTTAAACCCAGCAAGTCCTTTGATTTTCGGGTAATGCGAGCCAGTAATTGGGAGCCGGCAAGATTCAACAGTATGGTGTCCTGCGCTGCTGAGTAGGGAAATATCTGCTCGATGGTGACAGGAAAGATATTAAGGATGCTGGTGTCATGTTGAGCGGCGAGGGTGATGCTGACATCCTGCGCCAGAATTCGTACACGCACTGAAGTTCCAGGTGCCAGCGGTTTGCCGCTGACACTGATGGTCTGACCACACAACTGTAAAGATAGCAGGTGATAGTGGGCATCGTAGGAGTTGACCGTGGCAGTAAGAAGAGACTCTGCTTCTTGTCGATGGGCCAGAGTCAGTTCTGGATTGGTTAACATTTCAATAATATTGCCACACTTCGCAGCGCCTGATTTATCTAGCAACACCAGATTATCAGCTAATTGCGCAACTTCATCTGCAGCGTGACTGACATACAGCAGAGGTATACCCAGTTCGCTGATCAGTGCTTTTAATTGCGGTAAAAAATCCTGTTTGAAAGTTTGATCCAGGGCTGCGAGTGGTTCATCCATAAGCAACAGTTTAGGCAAGATGGCAAGCGCACGCGCAATGGCTACTTTTTGTCGTTCTCCGCCTGACAATTGTGATGGCCTGCGGGTAAGCAAATTCTGCAGTTGCAACAGTGTGATGATGTGATCCACCGCTGCCTTGGTGTTGCTTGCCCTTGATGTACCGTACTGTATATTTTCCTCAACACTTAAATGGGTAAACAGATTGTCTTCCTGAAATACATACCCAACCCCTCTTTTGTGAACAGCGGTAAAATTGTGGTGATCCTGCCACATCTGATCTGCAAAATTAACCAATCCACCAACATGCCGGTCGAGACCAGCAATAGCGCGGAGCAGACTAGTTTTACCAGTGCCGGAAGCGCCAAACACAGCAGTCACTCCTTGCAAGGGAATGCTGAGATCAACATTAAGCGCAAAGTTACCTTTGCGAATGGGTAGATTGAGGTTGAGTGTGCTCACATGCTGGCCACTCGCATGCGGCCACGCAACCCATACACGGTCAGCAACATGAAGAAGGATAGAATCAACAGAGCAGCAGATAACAAATGCGCTTGCACATATTCAAGGCTTTCCACATGGCCATAAATTGCAATGGACAGTACCTGGGTTTCGCCAGGAATATTGCCACCGAGCATCAGCACTACACCAAACTCACCTAGCGTATGGGCAAAGCCCAACATTGATGCAGTGATAAATCCACTTTTTGCCAAGGGCAAAACTATGGTCAGAAAACGATCGAGTCCACCGGCACGCAAAGTAGCGGCAACTTCCAGTGGACGTTTACCAATGTTGTGAAAGGTGTCCTGCAGTGGTTGCACGACAAACGGCAAGGAATAAATCACCGAGCCAATGACCAGTCCTGTAAAAGTAAAAGCCAAAGGTTCGCCGCCCAGTGTCTGCATAAAACTGCCGACAAAACCGCGTGGACCTAACGCCAGCAATAAATAAAATCCGAGCACGGTGGGGGGTAATACCAATGGCATCGCAATCAAGGTTTCAAGCAGAAATTTAAATCGCCATTGTGTACGTGCCAACCACCACGCTAGCGGAGTGCCCAGCACTAACAAAATTGCTGTAGTACATAAAGCGAGTTGCAGAGTGAGCAGCAGAGCAGTGAGGTCGGCTTGGGTTAACATCAGGGCAGATCGTAACCGGCAGCCTGAATGAGATTTCGACTGTAATCATTCTGGAGGAAGGCAACGAAGGCACGTGCTGCATCCGAATCTTTCAGTATTACCCCTTGCTGGATGATAGGTTTGTGCATTGCAGTGGGTACTGCCCACACACTTCCTTTTTGACTGGTGTCCAAGAGCAGGAATTGTGAATACGCAATAAATCCAAGTTCGGCATTGCCGGTTTGGACAAATTGCAGGGTTTGGGTAATGTTCTCGCCCAATACCAGTCGAGTCTGCAGTGGATCCCACAACGACATGGACACAAGCACTTGTTGCGCAGCCAAACCAAAGGGGGCTAACGCAGGATTGGCAATGGCAAGATGCTGGAAGGCGCTGGACTGCAAGATAAGTCCTTCATCGTCCACGAGCTTTGGGTCAGCACTCCACAGTGCAAGCTTGCCCAGTGCATAAATAAATCGTGACCCGCTTACCGCTTGCCCTTGTGTCTCCAACTGGGTGGGTCGTTCACTGTCGGCAGACAAAAATACATCAAACGGTGCACCATTGACGATTTGTGCGTAGTGTTGACCAGTCGCACCGGGAATTAGGAGCAGTGTATGCCCAGATACCTGTTCAAATTTGGCAGTGAGTTGCGTCAACATTGGCGCAAAATTACTGGCTACTGCAATACGCAAGTTATCAGCATGCGCTGTTGCTGGTAGCAACACTATTGCTGGTAACACTAAAACTAGTGACAGTCCGCCCAGCAATTTTCGCAGCTTAACCGCAAGCTTGAACATATCAATACGCTCTCAACATCATGGCGCGGGTCACTCTTTTACATTTCAGATTTTAATTCGGCTGAACACTTTGCGAATATTGTGTTCAAAGATGTTCGCTTTTTCCACTTCGCTGATACGAGCGTTATCAATGTAGCGTTTGGTGTCGTCAAAATAGTAGCCGGTTTCTGGGTCGATACCACGTACTGCGCCCACCATCTCGGATGCAAACAGGATGTTTTTGTTGTCGATTACATCCAGTAGTAAATCAATGCCTTTCTGGTGATAGACGCACGTATCGAAATACACATTTTTCATGACTAGTTCTTTCAAGTTAGGCAAATTAAGCATATCTGCCAGTCCACGGAAACGACCCCAGTGATAAGGTACTGCTCCGCCGCCATGCGGGATGATGAATTTGATGGTGGGGAAATCCTGACACACAGTAGATTGCATCAGTTGCATAAATGCCGTGGTATCGGCGCTTAAATAGTAAGAGCCGGTAGCATGGAAGGCGGGATTACAACTGCCGCTGACATGAATCATCGCCGGCACATCAAGCTCAACCATCTTTTCGTAAATCGGATACCAGTAACGGTCACCCAGCGGAGGAGAATTGAAATACCCCCCGGAAGGATCCAAATTGAGATTACAACCTACAAAGCCGAATTCCAGGATGCAGCGTTCTAGTTCGGCAATTGAAGTAAGCAGGTTGCTACCGGGAGACTGGGGTAGGGCACAGCCTCCGATGAAATTGTTGGGATAAAGTTGCGTGACTCGATAAATAAGTTCGTTGGTATGCTCTGTCCAAAATTTACTGGTATGAGCATTGCCTATGTGATGTTCCATCCAACTCGCACGAGGCGAAAAAATCGTATAGTCAGTGCCGCGTTCACGTTGTAATTTTAGCTGGCTGTTTTCTAGGCTGTCGCGGATCTGGTCGTCGCTGATGTCGAGGTGGCCCTTTTCACCTAAAAAAAGGGGATCTTTTTTGACGGCGGCTTTCTGCGCCTTTCGGTAAACATCAAGTCCATCCGGGGACGTTGTATAGTGACCATGGCAATCGATAATCATGTAAATGTTGCTCCAAAAATGGGTAAATTTTCTGGACCGAAGCCTACCATTTTTTATGCCTTGTATGGTGTGGAAATTAACAGGAATATTGTGGTTTTTAATTATAATAGCCATTAACAAGCTAAGATTTAACAACATTCCAAACGCATATAAACCTCCCTGGAGCGGAATGGACAAATTCACGTTTCACCGTTTGGAGTCCATGTATAATCCAAACGACTTTAACGAGAATTAGTTTATGCGCTATGCCGAAGACAAACGCCTGTTGCAGGAATTGGTAGACAATTGGGCGATCTTCAGTGATTCAGGCAATTGGGCTCGCTTTGCTGAGTGTTGGCACGATGACGGCTTCATGTGTGCAACCTGGTTTCAGGCACCTTCTGCTGATTTTATTGCGGCACGGCGCAAGGGTTTCGATAATGGCGTCAGTATCATTCATTTTCATGGGGGCTTTACTGCTGATGTGAATGAGTCTCGTGCAGTGACCCAAACCAAGATGATCATCAGTCAACGAGCCAAAGTGGATGATGTGTTAGTAGATGTAGTGTGTACTGGTCGCTTTTATGATTTTCATGAACAACGCGCTGGGCGTTGGGGTATGGTTCGCAGGCAACCAATTTACGAAAAAGACCGCATGGATGCAGTCGATCCGGACGCCAGATTGCGGCTTGATCCAGACTTGCTGCAACAATTCCCCGAGGGTTATAGGCACCTAGCTTACCTGCAATCCAAAATAGGCTACAAAGTTGCCAAGGGTGGTTTACCTGCTCTCAAAGGGCCGGAAATCGATAAACTCTATGCTGATGGTGCTGCCTGGCTTGCTGGAGCGGCAACTCCCGGTCGTCCCAACTTGATTATGTAACTAAGTATGGATGGGTACTCCAAATGCCAAGAATCACCGCTCAAATACATTGCAACTTTGTAATTCCTAATAGTTAAGATAGCGCACGCATTAACTTCAGCACAAAACAGTAAATTCAGCTCGAGATAACTATTATATTAGGCATTAAGATGATGGATTAGGGGTTTGTAGAGTAGGTAAATTATATGGGGTTGAATCTTGATTTAGAGTAAGATTTTTACATCTCGTCATTTATTTTTATCATGTTTCCGCCTTTTAAACGCATATTAAGACTGCGCTAAATACTGTATTATTCTTAGTGTTCAACGTGGATTGATTCCGAATTATTTCAGATCTCATGCACCTTCATGCCTACTTCTCCCAAATCAGCGTTAATCGACAAATACGGACGCCACATTGATTATGTGAGACTTTCCGTAACGGATCGTTGTGATTTTCGGTGTATTTATTGCATGTCGGAAAAAATGACTTTTCTGCCTCGTAATGCCGTGTTGTCGTTGGAAGAAATATTTCGTGTAGCTAAAGCGTTTACTCAACTGGGCGTTAATAAAATCAGACTTACTGGTGGTGAACCACTAGTGCGCTCTAACGTTATGACCTTAGTTGAAAATATTGGCAGCTTGCCCGGCCTCGATGAACTTTTACTCACCACCAATGGTTCACATCTTGAAGCACTCGCGGCACCATTAAAAAAAGCGGGAGTAACACGGATTAATATCAGTCTGGATTCGTTGCAAGCTGACAAATTTAAACAAATGACCAGAACAGGAGATTTGCAGCAGGTGCTGCGTGGAATCGAAGCTGCTGTTGCCACTGGCTTCAAAACATTGCGGCTGAATGCGGTCATCCTCAACGGCATAAACAATCATGAAATAATCGATCTGCTGGAATATGCAATTAGATTAGGCATCAACATTGCTTATATTGAAGAAATGCCGCTAGGCGAGGTGTCTGATCACGCTCGTCTTGAGACAACCTGCAGCAATGAAGATGTGCGCAAGATAATCGAAAGTCGTTATGCACTTACACCAGTTGTGATGAAAACAGCAGGACCTTCACGTTATTACCAGATCGAAAGTAGTGGCACTCGGGTGGGTTTTATTTCTCCGGTGTCCCACAATTTTTGTGATACCTGTAATCGAGTTCGGGTGACCGTTGAAGGTCGCTTGTTGTTGTGCCTAGGTAATGAACACTCGGTGGATTTGCGTAGCATCATGCGTGAGCATCCACAAGATGAAGAACTGCTGCGTGAAACTATTAGAGCTGCTATGGATATAAAACCTCTGCGGCATTATTTTTACGACAAAGATGCGCCGCAAATCGTACGATTTATGAACACTACTGGTGGATAAGCGTGTCCGCTGGTTTAGCAACGTCCTTGAACTAAAAAACTGATACCCACGTTCGTAAAAATTCAAACTGCTGTTGATTTTAAAGGTGCAAGATTATGGCTGGCAACAAACCACAACAGGACTTTATTCCCTTGCAGTTGGCCGTGGTAACGGTT
>CAIMTR010000424.1 GCA_903844415.1 uncultured Gammaproteobacteria bacterium | reverse complement strand
ATTAGGTTAACATGTTCAGAAAAATCCCATGATGAAGTCCCGGTAGTATAGATAATCGTATGATCAGTTAGACCATGCAAAGTAATACCGCCACCTGTTGCTGCTGCTTCAGTAGTAGAGCCATAAGCAAGCTCAATGTTCTTATCTGCCACAACAAGTGTAGTCGAGCTAACTGTAGTAGTTGTGCCATTGATGGTCAAATTCCCACTTAATACTAAACTTGTTCCGGTGGCTGCTCCAATATTTGGCGTGATTAATGTGGGAGTATTAGCTAAAACTACTGCGCCAGAACCAGTTGACGATCCCTGTCCAGTGCCACCACTAGCTACTGCCAGTATAGAAGAAAGCCCTGCTGCAGTTCCTGTGGTATTTTGATTAAGCGTGGGGAAATCCGCTGCTACAGCGATAGAAGGAACCCCAGTAGTAGTAGTATTTTTGAGTATCCCAGTGGCCAACCCAGACATCAGCACACCATTAATTTTTACGACTGTCAATGCGGTAGATCCGGTGGCATCCCCTGTGTGGGTAACATTACTAACCAGCCCTGAATAGAGCGTGTTAACAGCGTTATCGCCAGTATTACTCCCACTTAAACTTGCCACTGCCGTATTGGCTAACATGGTGTTGGTGATTGCACTCGCTGCAATGCTTGTGGTTGTTCCTACAGAGGTGACTACCCCTGTTAGATTTGGTATAGAGTTTGCTACAAAATCAGGGCCACCGATGGCGATTACAGAACTAGCTACCCCTGAGACATCGCCTAAGCCGTAGTAAAGTATGCGGTACCCAGATGTCTCGTTCATCGCTAATTCGGCACTCGCTAATGTAGCAGGTGCGCCTGTGCCACCACCTGTTAACCTCCGCTTGATCCTGATTGTATTTGCCATAGCTATTCCTTTTTAAAAATTACCGCCATCTAAAGCAGATGAATTTACCCATTTAGAAGCAGCAGTGTTGTACTGAAGAAAATTATCGTTTGCTAGGCTTGTCAACTGAACATCAGTAAGTGACGAAATAGATCCACTACTACCAACATCTAGAACAACCCCAGATTGATTCTTGGTATAGACCCTTGAATCTGTCGAGTTTACACCTAACTCGCCTATACCTAGCTGTGACGCTGTAGGTACATAACCTGCGCCAGTAAACTTTTTGATCGATATTTTTGGCTGATGATTCAGATCCATTTTTTATACCATGGTCCAAAAAACTTTCATGCCTGAGAATGTCGAGTTTACATAAACCTTAGAAACATCGTCAATAGGAATCGTCATGCTCTCGCCAGCGTACAGCTCAAACCCATCTGTAGCAGAAGTCGTTCCGGGAGTTACTGTAGAAGGCCCAATATAAACATTCTCTGAATTAGCATTGGCACTCTTAACGATAATTCCCCTAGTTGTAGGAGTCGAGCTAGCAACCAAAGCTACAGCGGTATTAGCTGTTGTAGACTTACTGCCAGTCACAACTGCTGACGAAACAGACTTGACGAGATTAATTGGAAGTCCGGTAGTAAGGCTGACTAAAGTTATAGATCCATCTGGACCATATGCAATTTTGTCAACTACATACTTAACTCCACCAACTTCGTCTGCGCCTATTGTATCCCCGCCTTCGCCGGGATTGAGGATAACATTATCTGCCATTTTTGACAACCTTCTTTAATGAGGATCTTGTCTTGTGAATAAGATCTACTTTTTCTTTCTTAGAAAGAACTTGGCTACCCATGCGTTTTTCGGCATTTTCAATCACGATGTCATCTGCAACATCTTTATTAAATCTTTCGGAAACTTTCTTAACTTTCCTAGAGATAGCTCCTTCAGCACCCCAACCATTCTCATCAATAACCTTGGCTGCATGCGCTCTGTCTGACACCCAAGCTTTAGGGTCACCGGGAAAATGTGCAAGGCTGCTAAGGTATATCTTTCCTTTGGTGCTTATTCCAGCTTTCTTTGCATAGGACTGATAGTAATCGCCCATGTTCGGAGCACCTTCAAATTGATTGCCGTTGCAATGCCCATGAAGAAACTCTCTGTCTGTGCTTGCTCCGGGAGGAGTCCGTGAAGCAAGCATGTCAGCAAGTTTTGGGGAAACCCCAGAGGAAATCATTTCTTCATAAAAACTTAGGCTCATCTTTATCTCCGTTGAATGTTATTAGTTAATCCTACTTCATAGGTGTTATACCAAGGATATTAGTCTTTGGAGGAGCTGCAGGTGGTGCTATACCAGCAGGTATTCCTCCGCCTCCGCCTCCGCCTCCTGCAGGAGTACCTTTAGTATTAGCAAAAGGATTAGAAACTTTAGATGAGCCATCGCTGAAATGTATAATCCAGTTTTTGCCATCCCAAGTAGTGTGAGTAGGAGTTGCTTCTGGTTTTGGTACTGCTGGAGTCCCCCCATTTACTGCACCCATTCCACTTTTACCTGCCATTCCTTCACCAAACAATTTTTCTATAAGAGCTAACCAATCTTGCTGCTGTTTTTTTTCGTTGTTTATTTTTTCCCATTCTTGAGCACTCTTGTTTGCTTCCCGAGCCAACCTTTCATCAT
>CAIMTR010000423.1 GCA_903844415.1 uncultured Gammaproteobacteria bacterium | reverse complement strand
CGCGATCTGTTTCTGGGACGAAAAATAGTATCTCCTTTTGCGGGTTTGGGTGAAGCGATTCGGATGGCTATGCGTTCCTTACATGCCAATATATTTCGCACCTTTCTTACATTGTTGGGCATAGTGATCGGGGTGGCATCGGTAGTGGCCATGCTCGCAATTGGCGAAGGCGCCCGCCAGGATATTGTTGATCGCATCAGTTCTATTGGTACCAATATGCTTAATCTGCAACCAGCGCGTGGGCAAGGCCAGCGCCGAAATTTGCCGTCTACATTAAGTTATGAAGATGCTGAAGCCATCATCGCCAATGTACCCAATGTCATCAGTGCCATGCCTGAGTTGGAAAGCAACTACACACTCCGTTATCAACGGCAGGATCATCAAACACAGGTCACCGCCACTACGGAAGCGTTGCCGTTAATTCGTAATTGGCCGCTGGCACAGGGCGTGTTTTTTACCCGAGAAGACAGCGATACCTACACGTCAGTTGCAGTGTTGGGTAACACAGTTGCCGAAGCCTTGTTCCCCAATGGTAGCAATGTACTGGGTGAATATATCCTCATCAGCAATATTCCTTTTCAGGTGATTGGTGTATTAACCCGCAAAGGCAGCGATGGCCGCGGTGAAGACCAAGATGATGCAGTGTTTGTGCCGTTTCATACCGGAGCGTTGCGGTTGATGGGACAAAAGTTTGCGCGTGCTATCGCCGTAGCAGTGGATGATGTAGAAAAAATTGATGTTACCGAACGTGATCTGGTGCAATTTATGGTGGGTCGCCACGGCTCGCAGGATTTCCGTGTTTTTAACAGTGCTGAACTGCTGGAAACAGTTAGCGCATCACAAGATACATTCACCATGTTATTGGGCTCTGTGGCTGCAATTTCGCTGTTGGTGGGTGGCATAGGTGTGATGAATATTATGTTAGTGTCGGTTACTGAACGCACTCGCGAAATAGGCATTCGAATGGCAACCGGTGCGCGACAGCAGGATATTCTTTCGCAGTTTTTGGCGGAGGCGATTGTGGTCTCCGGTGTGGGGGGGGTAATTGGAGTTGGCGTGGGTATTGGCGTAGGGCTACTGCTGGAAGCCTTCGCAGTTTCTATAAAATTTACTTCTGCTCCGATGATTATGGCGTTTTGTTGTGCTACCGCAACCGGATTGATTTTTGGTTTTGCCCCTGCACGAAAAGCCGCCCGTTTGGATCCTGTAGTAGCACTAGCTAATGAATAAAAAGTTTATGAAAAGAAATCTACTGCAAATTTCACACGGACTGAGTGTTGCTGTCAGTGTTGTTATAGTACTCTCGGGCTGTTCGACAATAGTCCCGCTGTTGCCTGCTAGTGTGGTGCCCGCTGCCTGGGAAAGTCCGGTGGAGCAAGATGCAGCGTTGTGGCCAACGCAAGATTGGTGGAATAATTTTGCTGACCCCGAACTGAGCACCTTGATAGCCGATGTGCAAGCAGGCAATCTCGATCTTGCCAACAATCAACGTAATTTACAGGCAGCTCAACTCAGTTTGCGTGAAGCCGGTTTTAATTTATTGCCCACACCGCTAGTCTCACTAGGCATCGGCGCTGGTTATCGCGATACCAATACCAATGCACCCGACAGTGCGGGCAGTGTTACTACACCGCTCACTCTGGGCGCTACTTTTTCTTATAACGATATTCTTAGCAAACCAGCCAACTATGAACGTGCATTTGCTGACTATGAAGGTCGTGAGGCGCAGGTTGCTGATGTTGCACTCAACACATTAGGCACCGCAGCATCCACCTATTTTCAATTGTTGTTGATCCGCGACAAAATAACAGCGTCCCAACAAAACGTAGCTAACGCGGAGGCCATTGGTGCTATTGCTCAGGCCAGAGTTAATGCTGGAGTGGCAGTACCGATTGAAGCATTGCAACAGCAGATTGCGATTGAACGTGAACGCAATAATTTACGGGGATTAATTCAAAATGACCTGGCGGCACGTTCTTCACTGGCCTTATTGCAAGGCCGGAGTGTGCAAGGATATAACGTCAATGGACAGACTCTGCAAACCCTCACGGTGCCGAAGGTACAACCTGGTTTACCTTCGGATTTGTTACAGCGGCGACCTGATCTTGTGCAGGCCGAAGCGGTTTTGCGCAGTGCAAATGCCAATGTAACGTTGGTACGGAATAATTTGTTTCCAAAAATTTCTCTCACCAGTGGTATCAACTCTTCCAGCACTTCACTTAATCAATTAGTGTCGGCGCCAGGTACTGTTTTAACTATCAGTACAGCGCTGGTGCAAAGCCTGCTTGATAATGGTCAGCGTTATCGCAATCTGGCACAAGCGCGCCTTACCCTGGAAAATAATCTTGCTACTTACAGTAAAACTGTACTGGGGGCTTTTAATGAAATCGAAGTTCTGCTCAGCAACATCCAGTTGCTGGAAGCGCAAGGTGAAGTGGCTTTTGCTAATCTAGGTGCTGCTGAAGAGTCTTTCCGCATCGCGCAGGTGCGTTATGCGGAAGGGGTGGCTGATTATCAAACTGTGCTGTTGTCGCAGAATACCTTGTTCAGTACCCGTAATTCGTGGCTCGACAACAAACTGCTGCAAATGAATGCCATGGTAGGCTTGTATAAAGCATTAGGCGGCGGCTGGCAGGCAAACCCGTAGACTTCCCAGTTTGAAAGTTGCTCTGCTATTCAAACGTGCGTGCTCATGATCGCTGTATCGCTCTACAGCACCAGTTAACACATCCATGTGGCTCGCATCTTTCTCCTAAATGATGAGGGTTTACTGAGTCTAGGCTGCCATCATTACCTTCCTCTATTCAGTTCGATACAATTTTCAATTCAGACATTAGTCTTAATTCTACTCGTATGGTTTTACTGGTAATCTATAGGACTTTTAACGTCAGCAGGATATTTGCATGAGCGAAGCGAATTCGACTCCTCCAAGCCAGCCCTCTATCTTGGAGTCTGCAAAAGGTGCTGACAAACAAGTTATGTTCCGCTGGTTTTTTTTCGGCGTGTTTGCTTTTCTACTCTACCAACTGTTGCTCATCCTATCTTTGTTCGCCGATGTGATTGTCTGGGCAGCTTCACTTACCTTGGTGTTCTGGCCCATACATCAAAGTGTGCAACGACGTTTGCCGGGGCGGCTTAATACTCCGGCGGCACTGACTACCAGCGGTGTATTTTTGTTGGTTTTTTTACCGATATTGTTTATTGCATGGATGGTAGTAGTCCAATCGACACAACTTTACCCAACCGTGCTGGATTGGATCACAGTGTTTCGCACCGAGGGTATTGGCAAATTGGTTGGCATAATGCCGCCGTTCATGCAGGACTATTGGCAAAGCATTAATGCCTATATCAATCAAAGTTCAGTGCTGTCGCAGTTTGATCTGGAACAATTCATATTGTCGAATATCAATACAATCAGTTTGATGGTGGCCAATTTTGGTGCAGTAACAGCAGGCGCTATCTTGCTGGGTTTTATTAATATTTTACTTATTCTTACCCTAATGTTTTTTTGTTTTCGTGATGGCGAACGATTTCTGCGTTGGCTGTTTGGAATCATTCCAATGTCAGCAGTACACGCCGAGGCAGTTGCATTAAGGGTTTACCTAACAGTTACCGCAGTAATTGGCAGCGCGCTCATCACAGCGTTGATACAGGGCATAATCGCCATGGTTGGCTATCTGATAGCGGGCGTACCTTTGGCAGTATTTTTTGGGGTATTGACAGGGTTTTGTGCCATGATTCCTGTAGTAGGTGCGGGGTTGGTATGGTTACCCATCGGGATATTTGTATTTACCCAGGATACAAGTTGGGGGATCTTCCTTCTGGTGTGGGGATTTTTTCTGGTGAGCCTGATTGATAATTTTCTTAAACCCATCCTTATTGGTAGTCGGGCGCGAATACCAATATTGCTGATTTTTTGCAGCATTATCGGGGGCGCTAATGTATATGGAGTTACGGGTTTGCTTGTTGGCCCCATATTGATTGCTGTGCTGTTAGCCTTTATCACTATCTATCGGGAATCTTATCTGGACTAAACCAGAGGTGAGCTAAGTCCCAGTGCCGCAGTGTCGCCAAATGATGAACTTATCTAGTTGTCGAATTCGGTAATTTCTAGCGCGCCGCTTTGCAAGATAATGCGTAATACCCTGTTTCCACTTAGGATTATTTCGCCGCTATGACGATCTTGACCGTCGAGACAATAATCAAACTCATAGTGCCGACACAGCTGCCGCCGTTTATAGGAGTCGCGACCAATACTTAGTTTTTCAAAAACTAGCGTTTCGTCCAACATTTGCAGCTTTCTTTCTTTGCAATAACGCCGGGCAGCGGCCACTGCAATCAGTTTTTGTTCGCTGCTGCGCCACCAGTACACTAGCACCAGGATAAAGGGGAACAACATTACTAAGTCGTAAATATCGTACATGGGTTAGAAGGGGTAGTTGGCGTAAGGGAAATTGGTCATGATTATACCTGCATGAGAGTACCTTGCAGTGCAAAAAGGGGAAGTGATAGCCTGCACAGAGTCTCAGGCTAGTGCCCGACCAAAAAATGAAGCAACAGATTTCTACTCAATCATAAATACAACCCAAGGGCAAAAAATGAAACTTAGAATTTTATTGCAGGCAAGTGCGGCATTAATGGGTGTTACTGCTGTACTAGCCCAGCAACTACCTCAGCAACTACCTCAGCAACTACCTCAGCAACTACCTCTACAACTACCTCAGCAACTCCCAAAGTTACTGCCTGATGATTTGTTTCGGCGCAACATTGGCACGCCTGAACAACTCGATACACAGTTTCCTCCGCATAAAATTATCGACAACATTTATTATGTTGGCACTGAATCCTTGGGTTCATTTTTGATCACTACTTCGGCAGGTCATATTCTGGTTAATACTGATTTCGAACGTACTGTGCCCACTATTAAGGATTCAGTGGAACAGCTGGGTTTCAAATTTGAAGACATAGCAATCATTATTGGCAGTCATGAACATGCCGACCATATGGAAGGTGATGCACTAGCCAAGGAGCTGAGCGGTGCGCAGGTCATTGTCACGGCAGCACAAGTGCCGGGTCTGACTGCAATGCGTCCCGGTGACAAACCCCATCCCATGGATAAAATTATCAATGATGGCGATATTATTGAATTAGGCGGTGAAACCTTGATAGCGCATCTGACTCCCGGTCATACCGAAGGGTGTACGAGCTGGGAATTACAAGTGCAGGATGGCGGGCAGAGTTACAAAGCAGTGATTAACTGCAGCATTGGTATTAATCCGACCTATCAGTTGTATAACAATCCGGATCGCCCAGACATCGTGGATCAATACCGCAGCAGTCACGCTATCCTGCGTGCACTGGCAGCAGATGTTCCATTGGGTTCACATCCGGCCATGTTCCGTATGGCAGAAAAATATCCTTTGCTTGGGCAAAGTCCTAACCCCTACATTGATCCGGAAGGTTTTCTGTACGAGATAGCATTGAATGAACAAGCCATGAATTTACGCTTGGAAGAACAACGGTTGGCAGCGCAAAAAGAATAAATTTTTTGAATAAATGGTGTGAATAAATGGTTTGAATAAATAGTGTGAATAAATGGGGCGTACCCCATTTATTCGTTATTTATCCTGATTACAGTGGAGCGTCAGGATTACCCATGCTGCGCCACATGTGCGCGGATGGGCTGTTGTCAAATCCCAAACCTTCGGCCGGTTGTTTGAAGTGACGTTCAATGATATTCATGAACGGATCTATTGTTACTTTGGCCGTGTCATCAAAGGCATACAAATCGCTGACCGTTACTTCACGGGCCGCGTGATACCACTCGTGACCTTCTGCAAAAGTTTTGGCGGCTTGAATGTGTGGGGGCGGCACATAATCCATGCCGTACATGCGATGGTAAAGATCGGGGTAGTGATAACCAGCAGCTTCGTCCGGAAAAAATCGCAGCGCCTGATGATACCGAATAGCCCAAGAGGTAATAGGTGGTACGTAGGGTTCGTACATAGCTGCGCCCCAGTAACCGTGATCTGTTTTCATTAATTCTTGAATTGTGTCGTGTAATAAACAGGCCAGAATTACTTCTTCTTGTACACCGCGTTGCATGGCTTTGTTGGCGCTCTGCAAGCAATGGTTACTAGTGCGCATAAAGCGTTTTTCAAAAAACTCTAGCAAGGTTGGTTTGGCGGACATCTCGGCTAAAAAATCGACATTTTGGCCAGGTTGTGTTGCCACAAAAAGTCCACCGGCACCACGTCGATAGTGACGAGTTGGGATGGCCGCATGTATTTCGGCTGCAGTTGGAAATGCTGCTGCAGCAGAGCCACCAGTAGCAGATCCTTCAGCTTGTGCATACAGTCGATCTTCTAGGTAGTGTTCGATGGCATCGGCACGCGCTTCGTGGCTCATCAAGGCAACAGCAGCTGCGCCACCTAGGCTGGCAATAAAATCACGACGGTCAATTTTGATCATGTTGGTTCCCCTGGTTGTGTTGCTTAACTTGCGTTTTGGATTGTACGACTGCTTTTTCACGTTTAATAGTCTTTGCTGTTCCTCTTACCAATAACGGGCAGCATATTCCAAAAAAACAGGCCAGTTGGGGTGGTCAGTATGACCTTCGGCATGTTGCCGAAAAGCCAACTCGCCCGTTAACAAGCTGGTTTCCAAGGCTGGATAGCTTGCAGACCCCAACCCTTTGGCGCCGAGCAGGTTATAGACCGGTTCGGCAGCTACTGCCGCCATGAACATGCCTGGTGGATCTACCCATTGATCACCTTCATTGCCGGCACCGATAAACACCGGACGCGGAGCGCTCAGGCTGATTAATTCGTGGGAGTCGACCGGCAAGTCATCCCAGGTAAGGGTGCTCGCGTATTTTAGATAGTTGCCTGCCATCCAGTGATATTCATTAACCGCTGCTACGTTTTCCACCAGTTCACCGTAATTACGGCGATGCAACTTGGTGCCACCAGCACCAGAGGAACTGATATAGGCAATGCTGAAACGTTGATCATAGGCCATTGCTACCATAGCAGCTTTGCCCCAGCGTGAATGGCCTTCTATCCCTACCTGGTTGGCAGCCAGTGAAGCGTCTTGCGCAAAATAATCCAGTAGTCTGCTGGCGCCCCAAGCCCAAGCGCGCAACACACCCCAGGCGTCGGAACTACGACCTTGGCCGTGGTTTGCCAGGCCAATAATGCCTTGGGTCAGGCCTGCACCATTATCGGCTTGTACAGATCCAGTATCGAAATAAGCATAAGCCCAGCCTCGTTCCAGAATCTGTGCCTGCCAGCTATCGGCATCCTGCGCACGTTCCTGATTGAGATCGAGAAATCGACCGGCGATCAGTTGCATAATTACTGGCACAGGCTTGTTGATTGCTGCAGGCACAACAAGTATAGCGTTAAGTTCAACCTTGATTTGTGGATAAGTAGTGTTGTCCACAGTGCCTATCAAAATTTTCTGGATAGCGGGATGGCCGGCAATAATGACCTCGGTTTGTGAACTCACAATCCAGCTGACTGCGGGCAAATTCTCTGGCACGCGGCCATAGACTTCGCGATCGAACAATTCCACCAGTTCAGGCCGTCGTACCTGCCACCATGCATTAGCAGTAGTTACAGGTTGACGATTATTAGTTAACAGAGGGTCAGGCAAGTGCGGATAAGGATTGGCAAACTTTTCGTCATAGTTGGCAGCATTAGGCGCAGCAGGATCACTGCCATTAGCTCCTTGGCGCAAGACCGGTATATGCAACAAATCCATGGTGCGTTGCAAATCCTGCTCGGCAGTCAACATTAGCGGCTGTGCAAGTGCCGGCGCAACCAGCGCCACTAAACAAGCAACTAAACCAGCAAAGCTTAGCCACTCACCAAATAGCGCAATACAACTGCAACGAGCCATTTTCTTCTTGGTGGTCTTCATGCTTGTAATTCCGTGTGCTAATGACTTTCCAACGGGTGTTGTTTTAATAAATCGCCGCCAAAATCACCTGCTTTACTGCGCCATACCGCATGTAAGTGATTGCCCGTGCCTCGCACAAAGTATTATTTAATTGCAGTTGCCAGGTCGATTATTACTTGCGCGAGTTCACCGTTGTTAGTTTCGGCCATCATGAAGTGACCGTTACCCATAAAACCAAGGTCTGGCAGGTAGGTGTATTTCACATCGACACCGGCTTGAGTAAGTGCTTTCACCGCACAGGGAATGCCCTGAATCAAGCCTAGTTCCGAACCCACCAGCATCACGGGTTTACCAGCATAGTGGCTGAGGGTGCTAACTTTGTCGGTTGCTTGCATAGCACAATTTTCTGCATCTTTAACGGGTGCAAAATCGGTCGGCAAGGCGGGCACAAAAGTCAGGCCGCTACGAACATCTTCAACTGGATTGCTGCCGGCCGGTTCAATGGCAATCATGCCGGCAAGATTGGCCGGATTTAAATCTGCCGCCCACCAACCGGACACACCGCCGGCAGAATGAGTCACCAATATGGATGGCCCGATTTTTGTCATTAACTCGCTGATGTCGGCTGCGGCAATTTCATTGCCAGCATAAGGTCCGGGAGTAGAACTGGCTAACCAGGCCAATATGGAAGGGTCAGTGGCACTGGCGGAATCGCCCGGCCAGTGTTTTGAATTAGCTAAAAAATTGATGATCTGCGAATTTGCCGGTCCACCCAGTTCACCATAAGCAGTGTTGGCGGGTGAGCGGCCAAGGCCCGGACGGTCGATGAAATACACATCAAAACCGGCCGCTACAAAATAATCTAGCCAGCCATCTCTGCCATCGGGTGTGCTGAACCAGTCGCTTGCTTGACCGCCCCCACCGTGAATCAAAATCAGTGGATAAGGATGGCGTTTTTCGGCGGGTAATTGAAAGCCAACATACATTTGATTTTTGACGGTGACTGCCCCTTTGTCATCGGGCTTGCTCACTTCTATACCGACATAAAAGTGGCCCTGGCCGCGCAACGAAAGAATGCCGGCCTCGCCTTCTGCATTTACTACATTGCTGAGCGTTGAAATAGCGGCAAAACATAAAATAAGTAAGTGGTTGTTGCGCATAAAGAGTTCCATATTTTGATTGTTATGATGGCCTGCAAGTGTACTCCACAAAAGAAAAAATGGTAGGCTGAGTCATAGCTTGGCGTAAGTCAAAGCACCCTTGGTAGTATGTTTATGAATGCCTTAGCACCAGTATTATATTTGCCCCACGGTGGTGGCCCCATGCCACTACTAAACGATCAGTCACATTTGAGTTTGATCCATTTTTTGAAAAAATTAGCTGCTGGTTACCAACAGCCTACTGCTATTGTAATTATAAGTGCCCATTGGGAAACCACTGTTCCTAGCATTTATACCGATCCCAATCCTGCCTTGTTGTTCGACTATTACGGGTTTCCGCCCGAGACCTATAGTTATACCTATCCAGCCCAAGGGCATCCAGAATTGGCACAACAGGTTAGCAAGCTGGTTAATGCAGCAGGCATGGACTGCAAACTAGTTCATGGTCGTGGTTTCGACCACGGCATGTTTGTACCGATGATGTTGCTCTACCCCCAAGCCAATATTCCTTGCATCCAACTGTCATTGATCCAGGGCTTAGATGCGCGGCAGCACATCAAACTCGGTCAATGTCTTGCCCCTTTGCGAGAACGCAACATCGCCATCATTGGTTCAGGTATGTCCTTTCATAATTTGCAGGCGATATTTGCCGGGGAAAATGCACAATACCGTCAAGCGAGTGATCAGTTTGATCAATGGTTGGTAAACACCATGAGTAATCCGCACTTGACTGTTGCTCAGCAACAGCAAGAGCTTGAACAATGGCAGTCGGCACCGCATGCGCGTTTTTGTCATCCCCGTGAAGAACATTTGTTGCCCTTACATGTGTGTTTTGGGGCCGCGATGGCGGCGGGCTTGCCAGCCCAAACAATATTTAATGAGCCTTTGATGGGGCATAAAGTTGCCGGATTTCGCTGGTAGCCTACGCACGAAAATTTTTCTTCCACTTTACCAAATTTCCCTCCCCGGGATTCCTTGTCATTAATTACGATGAGAGATTGATCAAAGTAACGTCGTTGTCAACCGTTTAACAATGAGTAAAAATTTAGAACTAAACTTTCAGTCTATGGTTTTTTCTCCGTAACATTTATACTGGCCACCACCAAAATACACTCAGGGAAATAACATGCACATGTCACAAAAATTGCTGCGCTCGGCGGTAGCCACCGCAGCCTTCGCCTGCCTAGTCACTCCGGCGTTTGCCCATCACGGTTTTGGCCTGTTCCAGCTGGATATACAAAAGGAATGGTCCGGTACACTCACTAAAATGAATCTGGTAAACCCGCACTCCTACATGGAGAT
>CAIMTR010000422.1 GCA_903844415.1 uncultured Gammaproteobacteria bacterium | reverse complement strand
CATGGTTAGTTCTCCTGAGTCTGGGCAGCACGATATTCATCGCGCACGTCTTTTAGATGTTGCAAATCGCCGTTGTCTTCATGACAGGCAACTTCGAGAAGTTCATCGTTTTGGCGGCTCATCACCAGTTGCATAGTCCAGGGACGGGTATAGGCAATAGGGTCAGACACTGTCGCGCGATAGATGATTTCGGTGGCATTAATCGGCGTAAATGTTTCCACCACGGTTTGCATGTGGCTTACCACATCGCCTGCTTCATTGAGCCAGGTTTTGCCGTTGAGGTTGGTCGTTTCCACTACCAAGGTGTCACCTTGCCATTTGCCTGTGGAATCGCCCTGCCACAACCGTTGATCGTCGGGCAAATGCGCCCGGCCATCGAGAAATATTTGCCGCCATGCCATACGTTCGTGCAACACCACGATGTTATCGGGAGTTTGCAAGATTTGGAAAGGTGAGGGCACATAGTTGGAACGCGGCACTCCTGCTACAAAGCAATGCGCGGTTGGATCATCGTAGCCGCGCTGCGGCAGCACCCGATCATTATGTTCGGCACGAGCCCAAGTCTGATACGGCAGGATGCCATCGGCTGGATCAACGATTACGCCTCGCGCATTTGGAGTCAGAGCACGATTTTCCTCTGAAGTTTCTAACCCGTAATTTGCGCCTCTGCCATCGGCCATAAAATAACCGCCAATATCCGGTTTGCCATCGGCAAGACGTGGCACATCTGTAGCAACTATTAGCTCTTCTTGTGCAATGCTTGCTGTGGCATCGAAAGGGGCATTGTCGACAGGTATCGCAGCCGGATACCAGGTGCGTTCATCACGTTCAAAATCGCCACTCAGTTCTTCTTTTTCGGCCTGGCATTGGTATTCCATCAATCGCACCAAATCTTTCTGTCGTTGGAGGGGCATACGAATGGTCCAAGGTTTGCTGTACACAGCCGGATCGTCGATGGTGATGGAATAGTCGATTGTGTCCATATCCACCATGTGATAACGCTCGGTCAAGCGCAGTGTATTGCTGTGAAAATTGCCGGTGGCATCAAACCAGGTCTTGTCGTTGAGATCGTTGATTTCGACTACCAACTCATCACCTTCCCAGTAACCACGCGAGTTGCCCATCCAGGATTCGATGCCGGGATATTTGGTGGGCTGACCATTGGTATAGATAAGACGATAGGCCTGACTCCACTCAAAAGTAATTGCCACATGCTCATCAGTTTGAAATATCTGGTAGGGATACTCCATAAACATCAGGCGGGGTACGCCGGGGAAGAAGCAAGAGTTGAGTGGATCGGCAACAGCACGATTGGTGAAATTGGCTAGTTTTGTCGCCAGAGCTGCAGGCAGATAGGGAACTTCTGTGCTGCTACCGGCTGCTGTCTGGCTTGCCAGATACGCTTGTAGATCAGCCGCTGCTGACGTGTGCTGAGCCTGCCATATGCCTTGCAAATCGGGCTTACCGCTGTCGGTACGCGGTAACGATTGTGCGGCAACAGCACCGCTAAAAAATGTAAAAATAATGAACCAACGCAATAACATACAGATCCCCTTGAAACATTTGCGGCGAGCATAACCAGAGGGTTAACTGAAGTCCAACTTAGAAATGGGCAGCGCTAGAAAAAACGTCGATACCATCAGTGAAGAAACCAATGTCACTGCTTTCCTTATGCCTTTTTAGTCTTGATGAAATGCTCACGGTAATACTGCAACTCTTTAATAGATTCGCGGATATCGTCGAGCGCTTTGTGTGCACTTTCTTTTTTAAGCCCATCCATCAAGTCGGGTCGCCAACGTTTGGCCAATTCCTTGATGGTGCTTACATCTAGATTGCGATAATGAAAAAAAGCTTCGAGGTTGGGCATATAACGCGCCATGAAACGGCGGTCCTGACAAATACTATTGCCACACATCGGCGAATGGCCACGCTCACAATACTGCGACAAAAACTGAATGGTGATTTGCTCAACGACTCTTTCATCGTTGGGACTAAAGCGCACTCTTTCCACTAACCCACTGCCGCCATGTGTGCGTCTGTTCCATTCATCCATGCCATCCATCACTGTTTTGCTTTGGTGAACCGCCATCACTGGCCCTTCCGCGATAACTTGTAAATCGGTGTTGGTAACAATGGTAGCAATTTCGATGATGCGGTCTGTGTCGGGGCTTAAACCCGTCATTTCCAAATCGATCCAAATAAGGTGTTGTTTCTTGTCCATAAATATCCTGGTCGATAAAGATAAAGCGGAGACTTACCACGATTGTAACATCTGAGCGAATTCTAGTAGCCACACAGCCTCACCCTGCAAACTGGACAGATACAAACTGCCAATATTAAGCGTTGAATTACTGTTACTG
>CAIMTR010000421.1 GCA_903844415.1 uncultured Gammaproteobacteria bacterium | reverse complement strand
CTGAATAACCTTTTTGCATAACTTCGATCACGGTATTGGGGACTACCTTGGTATTAACAATCATGGTGATGGCCTGATGCCACTGCGGATCGAAGGGTTCGCCCTGCGGGTTGTGTTGCACAATGTTGAATTTACTGAGGATCTCTAGGAAATTTTTGAGGGTAAGCTCCACCCCCTCACATAGCCCTTGTACTTGCTCGATGGCAGTGTCAGGCACAGCTGTTAATGCGCGTTCCAAGTTATCCATAACAATTAGTATTTCGGCGGCGAATTTTTCCAGCGCAAATTTGTGGGCTTTTTCGACATCAACTTCGCAGCGACGACGCATGTTCTGCACTTCAGCATGCGCTCTAAGAACCGAATCACGCTGATCGGCTAATGCAGCATTTACTGCTTCCTGAATCTGCAAAGCCACCGCATCTCCAACATCCGGGTTGGCATTGTTTGCCTCGGCGTCCGGCCCATTAAGAATTTCATCCGCAGTCTGATCCTGATCCTGATTTATATCGCCAGGTTGCGCGTTCGCCATGGTGTGCCTCCAGAATTTTTCGAACAATTAATTAACAATTGAGCGGGATATGGGGGCGACACCGGAAGATTCAAGGAAGTGAGGCACAGTTATGTGCACAGGCTGCTATTGGCCCTGTTGATGGCGCAAAACTGATCGGATCTTGCTGATTTGTACTACAATCGGAACAAGCTTTTAAAACACAGTCTGTTACATGCTAACCCAACTCAACATTCACAATTTTGCCCTGGTCGAACACCTCGATATCGAACTCTTGGCTGGTATGACAGCAATTACCGGCGAAACCGGCGCGGGCAAATCTATAATGCTGGATGCCTTAGGACTGACTCTAGGCGACCGCGCTGATCTGGATGTGATCCGCGCCGGTGCTGAGCGAGCAGATATCTGCGCCACATTTACCCTGCACGACAACCCAGAAGCCTCATCCTGGTTGGCCGACCACGATTTTCCCAACAGCGAGGACCTGTGCATTCTACGCCGCGTGTTGACCAAAGATGGCCGTTCCCGCGCCTATATCAACGGTCAAACCACCACCTTGGCGGAGCTCAAAATCCTGGGTGAAATGCTAATCGACATTCACAGTCAGCACGAACATCAGTCCTTGCTGAAAACCTCCACCCACCAACGATTACTGGATGCTTTTGGTGGATTGGAAGAACTAACAGCAAAAGTTCAGCAGCAAGCGTTAAGTGCGCGCAAACTCAATCAGGAAATCAGCCGTTTGCGTGGCCTTGCCGCCGCCAACAGCGGGCAACTGGAACTGCTGACGTTTCAGGTGCAGGAGTTGGATGAGATTAATCTGCAAGCCAATGAATTACAGGTTCTGGAAGCTGAACACCAGCAACTGAGTCATGCCGATGCTGCTCTGACTGCCCTGCAACTGGTACAGGATATTTGTAGTGCCAACGAAGACTTTAATCTGGAACAGGGGCTGCGCCGAGCGACGGGTTTGCTGGAGGCGGTTCCTTTCAATAATCCCCAATTAACAGAAGCGGCAACGCTACTCAACACGGCACTTATCCAAATTGAGGAAGCAGGAGCCACGCTCAGTCGGGCCACTGATCGCATCGAACTTAATCCAACCCGACTCGAAGAAGTGGATCAACGACTAGGGTTAATTCATCGCTTGGCCCGTAAACACAAGGTCGCCGCAGCAGAGTTGTTCACGTTTGGCTGCGCATTAAGCACACGCTTACAAGGTTTCGGCAGTGCCGACAGTTCAGCGGACGTATTACAAGTGCAGTTACAAGCCATACTGGATATGTATCACCAACTTGCCGCAGAACTCAGTCGTAAACGAAGTAAAGCCGCCTTGCTGCTTGAAAAAGCAGTTAATACACAACTGACCAAACTAGGCATGGCTAGCGCTCGATTTTCTTTGGACCTGCATACCGACAAATCCGCAGCACCCAGCAGCAATGGATATGATGCAGCCGAATTCATGATCAGCACCAACCCCGGCCAAAGCGCCAAGGCCTTGGTAAAAATAGCTTCCGGTGGAGAACTTTCGCGCATCAGTCTCGCCATACAGGTAGTGACCGCCCTCACATCTGCCATACCCACAATTGTGTTTGATGAAGTAGATGTAGGGATCGGCGGCGGAACCGCCAAAGTGGTGGGAGAACTGTTGCAACAACTAGGCAGCAAAGGCCAAGTATTGTGCGTCACGCACCAAAGCCAGGTGGCAGCGCATGCCCAGCATCACTTGTTGGTCAGTAAAACATCCAACAAGCACAACACTACTACTAGCCTTGCCCTGTTGAATCAGGCCGAAAGAATAAAAGAGGTAGCCCGTATGTTAGGAGGCGATGACCTGAGCGAAAATTCGTTGGCACATGCGCGGGAATTACTGGGACATTAAAACTACTTGTAAGTGGCAGCGTGCCAACTGGATTCGGCACACTCTCTCATCAGACTTGGCAGTTCTGACACAAACCGTAGATATTCAAAGAATGGTCACTCACTGTAAATCCGTGAGCTTTAGCTGCCGCCAACTGACGTTGTTCGATAATTTCATCGATAAATTCCTGCACTATGCCGCATTTGGTACACACGATGTGGTCGTGATGGGTTTCGGAATTCATTTCAAATACCGAATGCCCCCCTTCGAAATGGTGACGCATAACTAGGCCGGCACTTTCAAATTGGGTTAACACGCGATACACCGTTGCCAACCCGACATCTTCGTCAGCATCACGCAAGGATTTGTAGACATCTTCAGCGCTGAGGTGACGATCTACAGCATTTTCTAAAATTTGCATGATTTTTACGCGAGGCAGGGTGACTTTAAGTCCGGCCTTGCGTAATTCCTGGTTTTCTCCGCTCATTGTATACCCCTGTTTGTGGTCAATGTGCGATAGCACGGGGTGTGGTGCAGAACCCCAAGCCCGCGCAATCTTTGTTACGTTTTTTTCAGACTGCCAGTTCGCGCGCAGTTCGGGTATTATGCCCGCTTCGATGGGCATGTAACAGCTTAGGTATATCTGCTTGAAAATTCTGATTTTGATCTGCACTGTGCTGACATTATGTGCGTGTGGCAGTGTGTCTTCGTTCAGCTTTCCTGGTGTGTACCGTATCGACGTACCCCAGGGCAATATCATTACCCAAGAAATGGTAGATCAACTGCGGCCAGGCCTGAGTAAACGTCAGGTAAATTTTATTCTCGGCACACCACTGTTACGCGACACTTTTGACCAGGATCGCTGGGATTATATGTACAGTTATCAACCAGGCGGTGGTGAACGCGCGCAGGAAATTTTGACTGTGTATTTTGCCGATGGAGCATTAACGAAATTCACTGGCGATTTTGAGCAGACACCTGAAAACTTGCAGTTTCCCGCCCAGGCATCAGGTAATACCCCCGCAGTAACTGCCCCAGCAGTAACTTCACCCGCCCCACGATAACAAGCACTCATGCAGGCCATAGCCTGATCATGGCTGTGACACTCATGCTGTCAAATTGTCATTCTCGCCATTTATTCTTCGGTATCCTCGCTTTGTGCTTGTAACAATCCTTTTTGTTTCGCCCGCGCTGCCCGCAGAAGCCGAGCCTGCATCGGATCGAGCAATAAAGGCCGATAAATCTCTACCCTGTCTTTGGAATTAAGTTGATACACTTTTGGCAGTGGCAAAGTTTTTCCGTCCAACTGGCGCGAAAAAATTCCCATGGCAGCAGTTTCGGGATTTATCTCTGGAAATTCTTGCACAATTCCCGACTGCACTACTGCTGCAAAAGCTGTACAGCCCTTGATTACCTGCAAAGTGATAATGCGTTGATGCGCTGGTAAGGCATATGCCACCTCAACTGTTATCCGCTCTACCGAAGCATCAGTGTTTTCCATAGAGATACTCCGCCCGTTTACACACGGCATTAACAAGATCCTTGCTGGTGGCTTCAAACAAAGTGCGCAGCGCCATATCCAGCAAGCCCAGCTTGAATTCAAACTGCATATCTAGACAGGTTTTGCAGTCAGTATCGGTCAGCTGTACAAACCGCCATTGCGCCGAAAAATTTTTAAAAGGACCTTCAACCAAGGTCATGTGAATATCCGTTGGTGCTTTCAAGACATTGCGTGTAGTAAATGAATAACACAAACCAGCCTTACCCAATTCGAGCCTGGCGGTAATCGCTTGCGCATCTGCAGAAATAATTTGCGCACTTACACAGCCGTGCATAAACAGCGGGTAAGCGGCAATGTCATTGACCAAGGCAAAAATAGCCTCGGCAGAATAAGGCAGCAGTGCGGTTTGGGAGATTATTGTCATTGGGCAAGTGTAAAGAAGTTTGCTATTCATAGCAGCCTTGCATCTCTATAATCGCGCACATGCCAAAAACCAAAAGAAATGACGACACCACGATAGTCGTCAACAAGAAAGCAAGTCACGACTACTTTATCGAAGATAAATATGAAGCCGGCCTTGTCCTGCAAGGCTGGGAAGTCAAAAGTCTGCGCAATAACAAAATCCAGCTGGTCGACAGCCATGTCATCATCATGCACGGTGAAGCCTGGTTGCTCGGCGCGCAAATTGTGCCAATGGCAAGTGCCAGCACCCATCACATTGCCGACCCCACCCGCACCCGCAAATTACTGCTCAATCAAAAGGAGCTCGCACGAATTTTCAGTGGCATTCAGCAAAAAGGCTATACCTGTGTATGCACTCGTATGTACTGGAAAGAACATATAGTGAAATGCCAGATCGCGCTCGCCAAAGGCAAACATACCTACGACAAACGCACGGTTGAGAAAGATCGAGAATGGAATATCACCAGACAACGCACAATGCAGAAAGTGTCAAAATTGTAATTGCCCAGTTTGCAATTACGTTTTCATAAATTAATGATCGCAGCAACGCTTGAAATGCAACTGAGCACCTCAATTTAGTAAGTGTACACATACACGCAGCGGTAGTGTGTGATCGGTGTGCTACCATGTACACTCTTTTGGGGGCGCTCTGGATTCGACGCCGGTTACAAAACCCGAGGGGCATGTCGAGAGGGTAGTAACTCTCGTATAAAAAATTACTGCAACTTTCTAGTTGCCAACGACGATAGCTACGCTTTAGCAGCCTAAGGGCCGCTAACGATTGGCCCGGGATGCCTGTAAACCGGTGTTTACCAATTGTCATATAGAACAGGATCGCGAAACCGGTGTGCCTGGCATCCAATCGCTAAAACTCCTCAGGCTCGCCTCGCACACCCTGCCCGTCGGGCGGTGAAAGGCTAACTCAGTCGACGAAGCTAAACATGTAGAACCAAAGGCAGAGGACTGGCGGACGGGGGTTCAAATCCCCCCGCCTCCACCAATTAATAAAAAAGCTCCTCTCGTCAGAGCGGGGCTTTTTTATTAACTACAGGATTTGAGATTTGAACACCCGGGACGGGGGGT
>CAIMTR010000420.1 GCA_903844415.1 uncultured Gammaproteobacteria bacterium | reverse complement strand
CCAGGAATTCCGTATCCAAGATTTACGCTGGATCTTGTTCAATACTGAGACCGGTGTAACTCGTTGCAACCTTATGCCTACCATTGACTTAAGTAAAGTCGATGAAATTGGATTCACCGATTTACAGCCTGGTGCAGATCATGGCGCTGGTGGTTGGTCAGATGTTGGTGTTATACGGGTGTATGCCGCTGCGGTCGCGCGTTAAATAGTTTGTAAGTTGTAAAAAGCGCAGAGGGGTCTTCATGCAATTCACATTCAAGTTAATTTTATTAACCTTGCTAGCAACAGTGCAGTGCGCTTTTGCTCAGGATGCTTTTGCTCAGGATGGAGCAGCGCTGTTTACTGCAAGGTGCGCTTCTTGTCATGAAAACCCCGATCCGCTTGTTAACGTTCATGTGCCTAGCCGGGCAGACATGGCTTTGTTTGCCCCAAATTCAGTTTATGCAGCTGTAACTGATGGCGAAATGCGCTTACAGGTAACCGGATTAACAGACATTGATTTGCGGGCACTGACAAAATTTATCACCAACCGGGATGTGATCGATTTGCCCTTACGGATTAGCGCCAACATTTGTGCCAACAATCCGACCATGACTGATCCTGCGCTAAGTCCAAGCTGGAATGGTTGGGGTTCTGATACCAGCAATAGTCGTTATGCCGCGGCCGGTGGTGTTAGTGCCAACGATCTGCCTAAACTAAAACTCAAATGGGCTTATGGACTGCCCGGTGAAAGTCAGCCGCGTGGTCAGCCTGCGGTAGTAGCAGGGCGTTTGTTTGTAGGAAATAGGGCCGGAGCTTTGTATGCCTTGGATGCCAGTAGCGGCTGTACTTACTGGAGTTTCTTGCCGCGCGCCGGGATTCGCAGTGCTTTAACAGTTGGTGCGGTAACTTTGGCTGATGGCAGTGCTGGTTATGCGGTGTATTTCATCGACATTATGGCTAATGCTTATGCCGTGAATGCCCAAACCGGAGAACAGCTGTGGGTGCAACGCGTAGACAGTCATCCTGCTGTGCGTGGTACTGGTTCTGTGACTTTGCATGAAGGTCGTTTATATGTACCGATAACCGGTGTGAGCGAAGAAAACACCGCCTCCAATCCGGATTATTCTTGCTGTACTTTTCGCGGCAGTATTACTGCGTTGGATGCACAGACCGGAACCGTAATCTGGAAGTCTTATACAGTAGATGAACCAAGACCACGTGGCACCAGTGCTAATGGTGCTGCCTTGTTTGGTCCGGCAGGGGTGGGCATTTGGAGTGCTCCCACCATTGATGCTCAGCGCGGACTGATCTATGCCGCAACGGGTAACGCCTATGCCGATCCAACACCACCAACAGCTGATTCTGTCATTGCACTAGCCATGGATACCGGTGCTTTGGTGTGGTCAAAACAATTAACACCAGACGATGCCTGGATAGGAGGTTGTAATCCCGCTACCCCTAATTCTAATTGCCCCGATGCCATCGGTCCCGATTTTGATTTTTCTGCTTCACCAATTTTAACTACTGGTGCATCAGGTAAACAGTTGCTGGTCATTCCACAAAAATCCGGCATGGCTTACGCGCTCGATCCTGCTAAAAAAGGGGAAGTAGTATGGCAATACAAAGCCGGTGATGGCAGTCCAGTTGGTGGTGTATGGGGCGCAGCAGTAGCAGACGGCGTTGCCTTTGTTGCAGTTGGCGGTTATCGCTTGGCCCAAAGTGGTGGTGTACATGGCATCAATGTGGATACGGGGGCGCAACTTTGGTTCACACCGCCGTCGGCCTTGTTGTGTACTGAGGGCCCGGGTTGTGGTTCGACACAATCGGCTGCAGTAACTGCCATTCCAGGGGCGGTATTTTCCGGCTCCCAAGATGGAGGAATGCGTGCTTACGCAGCCCAAACAGGAGAAATATTGTGGACCTTCGATGCTAACCAGACCTTTGACACTATCAATGGTGTAGTGGCGAATGGGGCTTCTTTTGATGGAGCTGGCCCCGTGGTGGCAGGACGAATGGTGTATATGTTGTCTGGTAACTCTGGGTTTGTGGGTCGGCCTGGTAATGTACTGTTGGCCTTTGAAATTACAGAATAAGAAATTGATTTAGCATGCGACCCTGCTGCCTGAGTAAAGCAGCAGCACGCGCGAATCCATCCCTGAGGCTCTCATCAGCAACGCTAATGATGAGGCCTGCTTCTCCACTCATGCAGCAGTGGTCTGCAAGATAAGCTGCTTGCTGTTACGCTTTATTTCGCAAAAACAGCATTCAGATAATATGCAGTGCGCAGGCCGCCTTTAATAAGCTGAGTTTCGGTGATCGGGACAAATTCCAATACATAGTCGTTGCTGAAATCACTGTGGTACTTTTCAACGTCATAAACGCTTTTCAGTAAAACTTGAGCTTCATCGATCCAACTTAGCGGTTCTGTGGATGCCAATACCTGAATTTCTCTTTTAGACATATTGTTTATTCTGCTCTCTAACTTGCTGGCCAATTCGCTAGAGCCAATATCCTGTTGATCTACCAAACGGCTATCCCAAACGGTATGCAAATTAGTGGGCTTACCAAACCACAATACCTTAATAGCATTGCCACCATTATCGGCGGCAAGACCACTGTGTAAGGGTTGTTGCAGATCACCCAGAATATGCAGGGTAAATTTAAGTGCGAAAAGTTTTACGGCTTGTTGATTGCGCTCCAGATCACCGAAATAAAATTCCAGTCCATCTTTGACAACACCTGCTGGTACAGTTTCTTCACGCAATATGGCGGTAAAAGTTTGCAGCGCAGTATAGGCATCTCCGCGTTTACTTTTAGTGGAGCTTTGGTAATCGAGATCTTTGCCAACATTTAGGTAGTGCCAGTTGTTTGTGTAACGACTTCCCCAGAACACAGGGTTATCGTTGTTAGATCGCATTTCGTCCGCCCAAGTGGTTGCAAGAGCAATATCTTCACTTTGCAGAATTTCATCTATTGCTGCGCTGGCAACGGGAGTCAGATGGTGTTTGGCAATTTCGCCAATCACTCGATGGCCGATGGCACCCCACGCAAAGGCAAGGTTGCTGGTGCAAAGTACACAAGCCAATAGCAGTGTTCGTAATAGAAATGCAGTCTTCATAATTTAAACCAAGTGAGACTTTGGTAATGGTCCTTTTTGAACTAGCATCGAACTGGACAGGTCGCGGTGGCCGCTTGGCTCAGGAGACTTCATCGGCATGGAAGTCGATGAGAGCCACAGGGATGTGTTCACGCGTGCTCCTGAGCCAAGCGGCCACCGCGACCCAATGCAGGATTGGAATTTACAATTTTCAAACTGGGTTACTCCAAAGTTTCTGCTTGTAAGCAGCAAGAATACCCTACAAAGCGTCGAACGATTACAGCTGTTTAGCCTGTTGGCAGGGTCGATGGTAAATCGCAGATTGGCATTAGTCTTTGATGATGGTAAAAACACACCGTAGCGTTAGTAACTCCCAGGTTCTGGGTGCGAGGAAACAGTGACAAACAATAATAAAAATTGGCAGCCTGATGGCGATCTGATTGCTAGTACTGGGCAGGCAAAATTCAGTCGACGTGAGATATTACACAGCGGTCTTGCGGCAGGGTCTGTCGGTATGTTGCCTTTGGTTACCGCGTCCTGTGCACCTCCTATTGCGCAAGTTGCCGTAGTTCCTACAGTTCTAAATGAGCAGACAGAAAGCATCCTCATTGCCTTTATCAATCGTATTATTCCTACTGATGCTAGTGGCCCTAGTGCTGGCGATGCTGGCGTGGCCCGTTATATCAACCGCAGTCTCATGGAATGGAATCAAGGTGATATCACCTTGATTACCGAAGGTTTACAACAGTTAGATGGTGTGGCGAGTGCGCGTTTCGGTCAAACTTTTACTCAGCTGTCTGCACCAGATCAAGACGAACTGCTGGTTTCAATGGAAGCAGGTACGCTTGAAACTTTCACCACCGCCCAAGCCCTTTTTAATCGCCTCTACCGGCTGACTCTCGAAGGTATGTTCAGCGATCCTTATTACGGCGGTAACGCCAATTATGCCGGCTGGGATTTAATTGGTTATCCGGGTGCCGTGTTGGGTAGTTCCACAGACATGCAAAAGATGGGGGGACGTTTGCCCGCATTGCATACCTCTGCCTACGGAGAAGCACACGATGGCCACTAATCTGCCTGAAACTGATGTAGTGGTGGTTGGACTCGGTGCTGCTGGTGGTGTGGCTGTGTTGCCTCTTACCCGTGCTGGACTGCATGTCATCGGACTAGAAGCTGGCACCTGGATGAATCCTACTCAGGACTACAAAGCTGACGAAATCCATAACAACGTTAGGTCGCTTGTCACAACGGGCAATAAGGTAAGCAAAGAAATTCCAAGTTTTCGTAATACCCCAGAGCAAGTAGCGCGCCAGGGCGCACGCCATCCGATGATGAACGCGGTGGGTGGCACTTCTATTCACTACCATGCCCAGAGTTGGCGACTAAATCCTTGGGATTTCCAAATTCGCAGTTCCACCATTGCGCGTTATGGTGCAAATTATTTGCCAGCAGGCAGTACGGTTGAAGACTGGCCTTTGTCTTACGCTGATCTGGAACCGTTCTACGACAATATCGAGTACGAAGTAGGTGTCAGCGGCAAAGCAGGCAATATTCAGGGCCAGATAGATCCCCTGGGTAATATTTTTGAAGGCTCACGCCAGCGCGAATACCCTATGCCCCCACTGCGATCCTGCGATTATCTTGACCTGATGTCGAGCTCTGCAAAGGCTATTGGTTTTCATCCCTATCGAGGCCCGGCGGCGATAAACTCGCAAGCTTACGACGGTCGACCCGGTTGTGCTTTTCACGGCTATTGTGATCGTGGCGGTTGTCATATCCGCGCCAAAAGTTCCACTGATGTCACCACCATTCCTAAGGCTCAGGCTACTGGCAATTTGACTGTGGTTGATAACGCTACTGTACGCAGAATTGAGTGCGACAACACAGGTAAGGTTACTGGCGTAAGTTATATTCGCAACGGTGAAGAGTTTTTTCAACCCGCACAGGCAGTGTTGCTCGGCTGTTACACCTACGAAAACATTAGAATGTTGCTGTTGTCGCGTTCAGCGCAACATCCAGCCGGTTTGGGAAATAATCGTGGTCAGCTTGGGCAGCATTATTTTGGCCACTGGGATGCCCAGGCTGGAGTTGGGGTGTCTGCGTTATTCCCCTTTGATCTTAATATCTGGTACGGCGCCATTGCCCAAGGTGTGATGGTGGATGACTGGGCAGATGACAATTTTGATCATACCGGTTTGGGATTTATCGGTGGTGCCAGTTTGCATGCCTATACCGAAAAGCATCCGATTGGTGCCGCCGGCATGAATACATATGGTAGGGTCGGCAAACGTTGGGGCAGTGAATGGAAAAGTTTCATTCGCGAAAATGCTGGCCGCTGGGCTTCGGCCTATGTGCAAACCAACACACTACCTTATACCAACACCTACGCTGATCTAGATCCTTTTATAACCGATCCCTTTGGCGACCCGGTACTGCGGATTACTTCAGGTCCCAAACAAAATGAACCGCTTGCAGCAGCCCATGCCGCGGGCAAGATGGTTGAATGGTTTCGGGCGGCAGGTGCGGTAGAAGTCAGTGGCGGGCAAGGCGGCTCTGGCCCGGCCTTATCGACTCACGCGCACGGCGGTACTCGAATGGGGCTGAGCCCAGATACTAGCGTTGTCGATGCTTTCGGATTTGTGCACGACATCCCTAACTTGGGGATAATCGGCGGTTCTGTGATGGGGTCGGCGGGCGCGCGCAATCCAACCCAAACCTTGCAGGCTCTGGCTTGGCGTACGGCGCAACATCTGGTCGAAAACTGGCAAATTCGTACCAACTGAGCTTGTTTCAAGTGTTCGTTTTTTCTTATTTATTCCTTCTAATATAGGTGGTTTTCTTTTTTCTTCCTTTTTAATTTGATTAGATGCAGAAGCATAAACATGGGTGGTTTTTAGCGACGCTAATCCTCCATTTTTAACCGCTGACCATGAATGATTTCAACCTGCAGTAAGGGGTAAAGCAGTACCATGCAGATTAAACAAGCACACCTTCGATCTACCAATTTTCGTACGACTTTTTTCTTCGGTTTAGGATTCGTTGCCCTTCAGGCAGGTGTTCCCGTTGTGGCCCAAACCGCTGTTGCTACAGATCAAGAGCTGCAGGGTTTGGTAAAAACTTATTGTACCGAATGTCACAACTTTGATGATTTCAGCGGTGGCCTCGATCTGGAAACCTTCGACTTTTCCGCAATCGCAGAACAGGCTCAGACCGGCGAAAAAATAATTCGTAAATTGAGTGCTGGTGTAATGCCTCCGCCAGGAAAACCGCGTCCCACAGCCGCAGAACATGCAAAGTTGGTCACGGGTCTTGTCACCAAGTTGGATGCCGCATGGCAAGCAGATCCAGTGCTGATGGCGCCTGGCATTCACCGTATGAACCGGCAGGAATATGCCAATGCGATTAGCGCTTTATTGGCGCTAAAAATTAACCCCGCTACTTTATTGCCAGTCGATGACACCAGTTATGGTTTTGACAACATGGCCGGTTCGCTAGGTTCGTCACCTGCTTTGATAGAAGCATATGTTGCAGCAGCAGCCTCGATCAGCCGCATGGCCTTGGGGCATGAAATGGAAACCTCTAGCAAGGAATACCATGCCCCTCCCGATTATTCACAAATGCGGCACGAAGAGGGTTTACCTTTTGGATCGCGTGGTGGTTTGTTGGTGGAACATTTTTTTCCTGCCGACGGTGAATATGTTTTCAACTGGACACCCGTACGCTCCAACGCAGGTGGTATGTTTGGTGATGGCGAAGGTGAACAACTGGAGCTGACTATTGACGGTGAATTAATCAAGGTTTGGAATGTGGCAGACGAAAATCCCCGCAATATGACCGATGAAAGATTTGTCGTCAGGGTTCCTGTCAAAGCCGGAACGCGCGAAGTTGGTTTGGCCTTTGTGTCACGCACGCACATGCCCAGCAACGATTTTAACCGCCATTTTGAACGTACAACCTTGACTCAGGACGTGGTAGGTTTTTCTGCCGCAGTACATGTAAATGCCATGGCAATTACCGGCCCTTTTGATGGTATAAGACCTGAACAAACTGAAAGTCGTGACAAAATTTTTACCTGCAAACCAGCCTCTGTCGACTTGGAAGTAGCTTGCGCTACTGAAATTCTGACTGCCCTTGCAGCCAAAGCCTACCGGCGTCCTGTAAATGCTGATGATGAAGCTTTATTGCTTAACTTCTTTGCAGAAGGGCGGACTGAAGGTGATTTTGAAACAGGCATCGAGCGCGCTCTCCAATTTATTCTTGCTGATCCAGAGTTTATCTACCGTTCCGAAGCTGTACCAGTTGAAGCGCTTGGCAGTGGTGAGTTTTACGCTGTCAGCGATCTTGAGCTGGCTTCACGTTTGTCCTTTTTCTTGTGGAGCAGTCCCCCCGATGAGGAACTGCTGAATATTGCCAATGCTGGTACTCTGCGCACAGATGGCACCTTGCAAGAACAAGTAGATCGAATGCTTGCTGATTCACGTTCGTACGCAATGGTCAGTAATTTTGCTGGACAATGGTTGCAGTTGCGTAATTTGCAGTCCGCTTCGCCGGTAGCAGATTTATTCCCTGATTTTGATGATAATTTGCGTCAGGCCTTTCGCATCGAAACCGAAATGTTATTTGAAAGCGTCATGCGCGAGGATCGCAGCGTGATTGATTTACTGGATGCTTCTTACACATTCGTCAACGAACGTCTGGCTAAACATTACGGCATTCCTAACATTTACGGTAGTCAGTTCCGCCGGGTTGAGCTTGGTCCAGAATTTGACATGCGCAGAGGCTTGCTTGGTAAAGGCAGTGTGTTGACTGTTAGTGCTGTAGCTGACCGCACTTCCCCTGTGTTGCGAGGCAAATGGGTAATGATCAATCTACTTGGTGTACAACCCCCCGATCCCCCCCCCAATGTGCCCGCGCTGGAAGCCAGTGATCAGCCAGGCAGTGGCCCGCAAACCATGCGTGCTCGTATGGAACAACATCGGAATAATCCTGCTTGTATGTCGTGCCACCAGATGATGGATCCGATTGGCTTTGCACTCGACAGCTTTGATCGTATCGGTCGTTACCGTACTACTGAATTTGGTCAGCAACTAGATGTTTCGGGCCAGCTGGTGGATGGTCAGGAATTTAATGGCCCTTCCGAATTACGAACAGCCTTGTTGCATTACTCCCCGCAATTTGTACAAACCATGACAGAGCGCTTGCTCACCTATGGTCTAGGTAGAGGTGTGGAGTATTACGATATGCCAGTGGTGCGTAATATCATGCGTGGTGCTGCCGCTGACAATTATAAGTTTTCGGATTTGGTGATGGGTGTGGTGGAAAGTCAGCCGTTCCAGATGAATCAACGGGTCGCTGATAGTATTGCCGTTGCT
>CAIMTR010000419.1 GCA_903844415.1 uncultured Gammaproteobacteria bacterium | reverse complement strand
GGATTTGACCGCGCCTTTATTACCATTCTGGATTCAAATTTGACCACCCTGATTGTTGCGATAATCTTGTATTCAATAGGCACTGGTCCGGTAAAAGGTTTTTCAGTGACTATGGCCATTGGGATTCTGACTTCAATGTTTTCGTCCGTCATGATTACGCGTGCCTTGATCAATTTAGTCTATGGAGGCAATAACGTAAAATCGATTTCGATCGGATTGAATTTGTCTGCAATTAATAAACAAACGATTGCCTGAACGGAACTATCCGTTACAGGGGAGAAAAAGAATGTTGGAAGGTAAAACTATAAGATTTATGCGGTTTCGTAATCATGCCGCCATTTTTTCAGGCTTGCTTATGCTTGCCTGTGTTGTATCACTTGCGGTTAATGGTCTGAAATATGGGCTGGATTTTACGGGTGGCACCCAAATGGAGGTGAATTTCTCATCTCCTCCCACTCTGGAGCTAGTGCGTCAGAATCTGACAACTGCTGGATATCCTAATCACGAAGTGCTGTTTTATGGCACTGATCAGGATGTTTTGATACGGATTCAGGAAGTTTCAGGCGCAGATACGGGCGAAGCAGCAACCGGAGAAACTGCTAACGCCGTCATGGAAATATTAAGGAATAACTCCAGTGGAGAAATAGAGCTTAAAAGCAGTAGTTTTGTGGGTTCTCAAGTTGGGGATGAAATGAAAGAGCAGGGCGTTCTGGGTATGCTAGTTTCGCTTGGCATGATCACTATTTTCATAGCGCTGCGTTTCCAGTTTAAGTTTTCCGTAGGTGCAGTGTTGTCGCTTGCCCATGACAGTATCGTAACTCTCGGATTTTTCTCCATTACTCAAATGGACTTTGACCTTACGGTAATGGCAGCGGTATTGGCGATGATTGGCTACTCGCTGAACGATACTATTGTTGTGGCTGACCGCATTCGGGAAAATTTCCGCATCCTGCGCGGATGTGAACCAGAAGAAATTATAGATATTGCCGTAACCCAGACCCTAGGCCGTACTTTGATAACTTCTTTTACCACCTTGCTGGTGCTTCTGGCGCTGTTTTTCTTTGGTGGTCAGGCGGTTTACGGGTTTTCGATCGCCCTGATTGTGGGGGTGGTGATTGGTACTTATTCATCCATCTATGTAGCAGCAACTGTGCTGATGTTTATGCACATAAGCAAGGAAGATATGATGCCCGCATTAAAGGACAAGGAAGCGCTCGACGCGATTCCTTGATCTTAATGCAAATCTATCTAACCCCCGTGCAATCCTGAGGTCAGTTGTAATAGGCTTTTGAAACACTTCGGATTGCCAAAAACCAGATTGTCGCTGTTGAGGCAATCTGGATTGCCCATACCATCACTGGCCAGACCACCTGCTTCCTGAACCAGTAATAGTCCCGCTGCGCTATCCCACGATTTGACACCTGATGTCCAGCCCGCATCTAGCCGACCTGCTGCCACATAAGCTAGATCAAGGGCGGTGGAGCCAGTGAGCCTTAAAGCGCCAGCTACACCTGTAAGTTTTTCCTGAAGCTGTAGCAGCAGTTCGTAATTGCGCAGTCCGGCACAACTAAGGCTGATAACACTGCCTTCAAGTTTTGTTCGTGAACCTACTCGTATACGATTGCCATTGAGTTGAGACCCACTACCTTTGCTGGCGGTAAATTCCTCATTAAGAATGGGGTCCAAAATCAAGGCATGTTGAATTTTGTTGCGCTGTACAAGTGCCATTGAAATACAAAAATGAGGGAAACCCATGATGAAATTGCGAGTGCCATCGATTGGGTCAATAATCCACACCGAGTCTTTGTCTTTGCCTTCTTGCAAGCCACTTTCTTCGCACAGAAAACTATGGTCTGGATAGGCTTTGCGTAAATGCTGGAGCAGTATTTCTTCAACGTGGCGGTCGATGTCGGTAACAAAATCGTTGGGACCTTTTTCATACACTTTGACCCGGTCTGGACGTGCATGTGCCTGCACCATCACAGTGGCAGCTTCGCGTGCAGCACGCAGGGCAATATTGATGATGGGATGCATCGAAACCTCAGAACCCGTACTACTTTTCAAGTCGCTGCCGAGCCGGGTAGGGATCTCTTTGGCGATGACCGCGAAGAGCTTCGCGAGAGCGTCATGATAGCAAATGCCTTAGGGTGTGGTTACCATTGTCTGCTTAATTTGCTGAGGAAATTCGTGTGAATTTCAATAACGTACGTATTGTATTGGTTGCAACCTCCCATCCTGGAAATATTGGGGCTGCCGCTCGTGCAATGAAGAACATGGGGCTGACACAACTCGTCTTGGTAAAGCCCAAAATCTGGCCTGCGTTGGAGGCCGAAAGTTTGGCGGTTTCGGCCAAAGATGTGCTGGAGTCGGCGGTCGTGGTAGAAACCTTGGCTGAGGCTATCGCCGATTGTCATCTGGTTTTTGGAACAAGTGCACGTTTGCGCACCATGCCAGTGCCATTGCTTGATCCTGCCAATTGTGCCAAAAAAATTGTCACAGAAATGTCTACTAAACGGATTGCACTGGTTTTTGGAAGAGAAATAAGTGGTTTGAGTAATGAGGAGCTACACCTCTGTCATTATCATATCCATATCCCGGTCAACCCAGAATATACATCATTGAATTTGGCTGCAGCGGTGATGGTGCTGGCCTATGAAATTCGTAAAACTGCTTTAGAAACCGTCCAACAATCGTTGGCAGATACAACACAGGAATGGGATAAGGTACCTGCTACGGTAGAAGAGCTTGATTTATATTTAGCTCATCTGGAGGCAGTATTGATCAAACTAGACTTCCATAAACCAGAAAATCCTCGTCAATTAATGCGGCGCTTACGCCGTATGTATCAGCGTATTCAGCTCGACACCATGGAAATCAACATACTCCGAGGGATTGTGGCTGCAACAGAGTCAGGTCTTCTAAAATCCTAATAGTTGACTAATATGCTTGGTTAAATAGTTGATCTTTTTAGTGGGATATAGAATAATTAGCGCGTAAATTGTTGATGGTCGAGAGCATCATGCGTCTTACAACCAAAGGTCGATATGCAGTGACTGCAATGCTGGATTTGAGCATTCATTCTAGCAAGGGACCGGTAAATTTAAGCGATATATCAAGGCGTCAGGACATTTCGCTGTCTTACCTCGAGCAGTTGTTTGCACGTTTACGCAAACGCAAATTGGTTAGCAGTGTGCGTGGCCCAGGCGGCGGTTACCGGCTTGGGCGCAGTGATAACACTATCCAAGTTGCCGAGATCATTGATGCTGTTAACGAGTCCTTAGACACCACTAAATGCCAGGGTAAGAGTGATTGTCAGTTGGGTGAAACTTGTCTTACTCATCACTTATGGCAAGATTTAAGCGATCAGATTCATTCTTTTCTGAGCAATATCACCTTGGCTGATTTGGTGTCAAAACGCGAAATTGAACAGATAGCCAAAAATCAAAATGATCGCAAGAGTCGCCTCGACCGAATACAAAACGATAGTCGTTTAAAAAACG
>CAIMTR010000418.1 GCA_903844415.1 uncultured Gammaproteobacteria bacterium | reverse complement strand
CTCAAGATTTCGGTGCCACTGTGTGTATAAGAGTAAATGTACAACGTGTTTTTTAACTGAAATACAGTTCGTAATAAGTGTGTCAAGGTTACAAGTACACATGTACTTTTAAGGAGCACATAACAGGTGAACATAGACCTTGCCAAATATGCAATTTTCCAATTTGGTCTTCGCGCATGAACGCATCTCAGTTAGTTATTTTTTTTGTTTTGCTACTATTTCCGTTGGAGGGGCTCATTGCCGCCAATCAAGAAGGTCAACCACAGACCAGGCTTTTACAAACTCAAAACGAAGACCCACAAACAAACATCAGCCGCAGACAGGCATACGATATTGCGCGGGAAAATTTCTCTGGCCGGGTGCTTAGCATTCGGTTGGAACATAGTGAATGGCGTGTCCGCATGGATCAGGATGGCACAGTGTTCAACATATTGGTGCATGCAGACACTGGCGCAATCAGTCGGCCTTCAGAATAGAAAATACTTTTCACATTGCCGGAAACTTTGCCAAGAAAATCTAAGCAGAAAACCTAACTAGGAAGCCTAACCAGGAAAGCAAGTGCGCCTACTGATCGTTGAAGATGAAGATTTGTTACGGGCCCGACTGGTGAAAGCCATTACGGACAGTGGCTATGTTGTCGACAGTGCTAGTGATGGCAAAGATGGGTTTTATAACGCCACCGAATTCGATTACGACGTCGCCATCATCGATCTCGGCTTGCCTGGTCTCGATGGTATCAGCCTCATCAAGGCAATACGCGCCAAAGGCCTTACTTTTCCTATTTTGATTCTCACGGCGCGCGATAATTGGACCGATAAAGTAGCCGGCCTTGATGCTGGTGCCGATGACTACGTGGTAAAACCTTTCCAGATTGAAGAAATAAAAGCACGCCTGAATGCATTGCTACGGCGTGCCGCCGGCTTCGCCAAACCAACACTCGATTTTGCGCACCTAAGCCTAGACACCACAGCGCACAAATTGACTGTAGACTCAATAGAAACTGAGCTCACCGCCTACGAATATAAAGTGCTGGAATATTTGATGCTGCATCCAGGCAAAGTAGTATCTAAATCTGAACTCACCGAACATCTCTACGATCAAGATCACGATCGCGACAGCAATGTGCTGGAAGTGTTTATCCGTCGTTTACGCCAAAAGCTCGACCCCTCTGCATCTTTGAAACCAATCGACACTATTCGGGGGCAAGGTTATCGCTTCAATGTCTCTGTTAAACACCACTAGTCATTATTCCCTGCAAACACGCCTAGTACTGAGCTTCGGTTTGTTACTTATTTTATTTCTGGGTCTGGCAGGTTTTGTACTCGATCGTGTTTATAAAAATAGTGTGGAGGTCGCTGTAGAGGAGCGCCTGCAATTACAAATCTACGCATTGCTTGGTGTTGCAGAGCCAGATGGAGCTGGATTTTTCCTACCTGATCTGGAAGAAGCCCGATTTTCTCAGATTGATTCTGGGCTTTATGGTTTTATTGTTAATAGTCAGGGCCTGGAAGTGTGGCGCAGTCCATCAGCACTAAATCTCAATTTGGCGGATAACGGTTACAGTGTTGGTGAAATTATCCGTGGTAAAACTACTTACGGCACACTGGTAACCCTTGAACAAGGGCCGCTGTCTTGGGCGGGTTACGGTACTTACTGGGAAAATCAGGCGCAGAATTACAGTTTTGTGGTGATG
>CAIMTR010000417.1 GCA_903844415.1 uncultured Gammaproteobacteria bacterium | reverse complement strand
TTTTGAACGAGAAAGTAACTAATAAAAAACTAAAAGATGCCAACGCTGATGCCAATAGAGCCGGCAACCATCTGGTTAGCAGTTTGCGCAACGCCGAGGTGGTGGAGGCCATGGGCATGACCGACGGCATTCGTCGCAAAATGCAGAACTACTCTGATCGCGTGCTGTTGCAGCAAACAGAGGCAAGCAAATTGGGTGGCGGCATAGCCGCCATGTCGAAAACTTTCCGAATCATAATCCAGTCGCTCATTCTTGGTTTGGGCGCGTTGCTGGTACTTAAACAAGAACTGTCGCCGGGGTTGATGATGGGCGGTTCCTTGTTGCTGGGACGCGCATTGGCGCCTATCGACATGCTGGTAGGCACCTGGAAAGGTTTTTCTGTGGCACGCGCTCAATATGACCGACTGTGCGCCTTGCTCGAGCAGTCTCCCCTTGATGGTGAGCGTATGCGCCTGCCACCGCCCAAGGGACACTTGTCGCTTGAGCAAGTTTATGTCACTCCTCCCGGTGGCAAGGTGGCTGTGCTGAAAGCTATTTCCATGCAACTTAACGCTGGCGAGGTATTGGGAATTGTAGGCCCCAGCGCCTCCGGAAAATCCACACTCGCCCGCGCCATCTTAGGCATATGGCCTTCTGTGAGCGGTAAAGTTCGCCTTGATGGGGTAGATATTTCAACGTGGAATAGAACCGAGCTTGGCCCGCATATTGGTTATTTACCGCAGGATATAGAACTGTTTGACGGGACAATCGCAGACAATATCTGTCGTTTTGGTGAGCCCGATCCAGAAAAAATTGTGGCCGCCGCCATGCAAGCAGGTGTGCATGACCTTATTTTGCGCCAGCCCGATGGTTACGATACGGTTATTGGTGGTGCCGGTGGTGTGTTGTCTGGCGGTCAGCGTCAACGTATTGGCCTGGCGCGTGCAATTTACGGCTCGCCCAAGTTGCTGGTGCTAGATGAGCCCAATTCCAACCTTGACGATCAAGGCGAGCGTGAACTGGTAACCAGCATAGGGCGCATCAAAGAGCAGGGCTGTACGGTCATTATTATTAGCCATCGTACTTTGGTATTGTCGAGCGTGGACAAAGTATTGGTTTTGAAAGAAGGCAGCGCCGTCAGTTTTGGGCCACGCGATCAGGTGTTAGGCATGCTTGCTCAGCCTGCAACACCTAAACCGGCTGCCGTGGCTGCCGGTACAGCATAAAGCTGATGTTGGGCACTAGGCTAAGCACAAGCAGGCTAAGCAACAGCAGAATTTTTGGGGACAGTAATCGTGGAAGATAAATCAGTAGTTTCAGTACAAGCAGGCAACCGTGTAGTCACTTCAGAGCAAGCTGATGACGGCGACGTTTCCCTTGGCAACTCCATTAGCAATCAGCTTGTGCAGCAGAATGAAGTCGACTTCGCTAATGCCAAGCGTATTGGACAGGGCATAGCGTTTTTGGTGTTTGGCGTGTTTGGTTTGTGGTCGGTGTTGGCGCCGATTGATGGCTCTGCGCATGCGGGCGGTAGCGTCACGGTAAAATCTTACAAAAAAGTTGTTCAGCATTTGGAGGGCGGCATCGTCAAAGAAATACGCGCGCAAAACGGTGATGTGGTTAACGCCGGCGATGTAATACTGGTGATGGATGCAACGCAGTCGCTGTCGCAACTGGAAATTTACACCAGCCAATTGTTGACGCTGACGGCGCGGGAAGCACGCCTGCTGACCGAACGCGACTCCCTGGATGTTATTAAATTTCCAGAGCAACCTGCGGCCACTGCTGGTGGCAACCCCAGCAATGTAATAGCAGCAGAACAGCAGATTTTTGCCACCCGTAAAGCCTCTCGAGAAGGACGCATTGCGGTGCTTAACCAGCGTATCGAGCAACTGGAGTCACGCGAGGTTGGCCTATTGGCGGTGAGCGACAGCAAAAATATGCTGGCAAATTCGTATGCAGACGAGCTGTCGGATGTACGCGCGTTGCTTGAGGAAGGTTTTGCCGACAAATTGCGCTTGCGTGAACTGGAGCGCGCGCACGCATCGATGACAGGCGAAGCAGCCGAACTGAAAGCCAGTGTTGCCACCACCCAAATTCAAATCGGCGAAACCAAGCTTGAAATTCTGCAGTTGGAAAACGATTTTCAAACCGAAGTTGCCCATCAACTGTCCGAAACCCAAACAATGTTGAAAGATGCCCGAGAAAGAACAGCTGTATTAACCGACGTTGTCGCGCGCACCGAAGTCAGGGCGCCCGTTGCCGGGGTTGTGAATGGCATGCAGTATCACACCGTTGGTGGTGTTATTAACCCAAGCAGCCCAATTGCCGAAATAGTGCCCCAACGCGCAGAACTGATTATCGAAGCCCAAGTATCGGTAGTGGATATTGACCGGCTAGCGGTAGGCCAGGTAACCACGGTTCGGTTGCCCGCGTTTAATTCCAAGAGCACTCCCACACTGTATGGCACAGTTTTAAGCTTGTCTGCAGATGCCTTACAAGACCAACGCACCGGAGCAACTTTTTATCTTGCCCGCGTGGAGCTAAACCCAGAATCCTTTGCAGGCCTAGATGGCAAGGAATTGGTGCCGGGCATGCCAGCCGAGATATTTATCGAAACAGGATCGCGCACTTTTTTACAATATGTGATGAAACCCTTTTCCGACGTTAAAGCACGCAGCCTCATAGAAGATTGAACTTGATGAAACCTACCTCGATCGCCGTCGTCTTACTGTTTTTGGCGGGTGTTTATGCCCACCCGTCGATAGGCGCCCAACCCGCGAATGATGACTTTGCTGCCGCCGAAAATGGCGGCAGAACCCTGGAAGACTTTTTTACAGCCGCCTTGAATACCAACCCAAGCCTGAGCGCTGCCCGCGCGCGGTGGAGCATTGGTACGGCGCGTAAAGATGCTATGAATGGCCAATTTCTACCGCAAGTAAATGCTTCTGCTAACTTGTCTGACAACCAGCGCACTTCGTTGGGCGAAGACTCCGAATACAAAGGCAAACGTTATTCGCTGCAGGTGAGCCAGGTCTTATTTAACTGGGAGGCCTACGCAGCACGCCAGCAGGCTTACTTGTTGGAAGATCAAACCGAAGCAGAATACTACCTAGAACTCGCCAAGCTGCTGACTGATGTCGCTGACAAATATCTGAGCGTGTTACAAGCGGAAGATGCCTTGTTGTCTGTTAATGCAGAATTAGATGCAATGACCAACCAGATTAATCAGATCGAAACCATGTACGGCCTGCAATTGGTCAAAATAACTGATCTGTACGCAGCGCAGGCGCGACTGGCAGCCGTTGGCGCAGAACATGTGGATGTCGAAAGTAACTTAGCCATCAGCCGTGAAGCGTTACGCGCCATCGCTGATTTGCCGGTTGGAAATCTTGCCCGATTGCCGGTGGCAATAGAGGTACCCCAACTGGACGGCGACCTTAACGAATGGCTATCACGTGCCAATGCCAACAATCGCCAGATTGCTGCGAGCTCTTTTGCGCTGCAGAGAGCGGACAAAGCCGTTTCCCAAGAACGCGGAGCCTACCTGCCCAGGGCATCGCTGGTGTTTCAGCAACAGCTGTCTGATATCGGTTTTGAAAATG
>CAIMTR010000416.1 GCA_903844415.1 uncultured Gammaproteobacteria bacterium | reverse complement strand
CACCACCCTGTGGTGATGACAACCCCCTCGGATTAAACGTTGCAGCCTGAGAAGAAACCCGGGGAATTGATGCAGGTTCGGGTTGGTGATAACCTTCCTCTTCATCATTGGAATCATCGTCAAGATTATTACGCCTGGGTTCACCGCCGAAAATGTGGTCTTGCATATTCTTCAAATAAGAAAGACGAAAATCAATCGCTCTTGACATCTGGTCAACTAAAAACGTTTGCCCAAGTCGTGAGAACCGTTCGAACCGATTAGAGGGGTTGAAAAATGTCCTTCCAGTATCAATCTGGGTGCAAATCCGGCCAAACTTGCCAAAGTGTGGATCTGCCAACTCCTCAGGGGACATTTCCCCGTTTCGAAAATGGTCATTTCGATGCTTTTCAGGCATAAGCATTCTGGAAGCGAGGTAATCCATGAAATTTATTTTTAGGCAATGCGTACCATCTCGCAACTTACCAATCTTAAATGATTTGCCCCAACCGGTCTCACCATGAGGGAAAAGAACTGGATAAGCAAGAGGCTCAAACATTTCCGAATCACAGAGTATTTGCGTCCCGTAAGCGCTACCTTTCTCTCTAACACGTAGGACATGGTTGCCAGAGATGCGGTCAATGCTGATGGAGGAAACATCAAATTCCACAGTAGCACGACTCAGTTGAGGAATCAACTGATTCAGCTGATGCTGACTGATGGTATCTTCTGCATCGTCACCTTGTTGCCTCCGAATCTCAAAATCAGCCATCGCACCGATCGTTGCATACGACTGACAAAGAACGTTGTTCTGTTGAAGGTAATAGAAGAGACGCTCAAGAGTCGGAACATCGACATCTCGCTCGCGACCGTGAGCAGCCAGTTCCTGAGAGCGACCATCGTGAAGGAAATATTGAATTCCACCACGCGTATTCGAAGCTGGGATGTAATGGTAAGATCTGCCGGAGAGTCGAACAGAGTGATCACCAACGATTCGGTCCCATCCCGGGACTTCTTTGTCATTTTCTACTCCAACTGCACCCAATGACAGGATGTTGTTGTACTGGTTGCTTGACTTCACAAAATGAGTGGAAAAGAAACCTTTTTCCAATTCATAAGGAAGTGGCTTAAGAGCCAATTCAGCCGACGTTTCGTCCCTCCATAATAGACCGTTTTGGCAGCATTTCTTGCGTAGACCGGCTTCAGACGATTTAAGCCAAAGTTTGCCGCAAAATCTGCACGGGCTGTCAATGTCCCATTGTTGACGAATTGGTTTGAATCGTGCGTACTCTCTACGCCTGGATTCTCTGCGAGCCTCAGCGCTGTAAAGCTCAGGGTGATTAGCACGGTGCTTTTTTGCGGATGCACGTGCCGCAACAGGATCACGCCTTTGCCTGATTTCTTCAGGATGATCAGCACGGTATTGGCTACTGTGTGCACGTGCCGCAACAGGATCTCTCCTTTGCCTGATTTCTTCAGGATGATCAGCACGGTATTGGCTATCAGAAGCACGTGCCGCAACAGGATCTCGTTGACGTTTGTTTTCGTTGTATTTACGATTGGAGGCTGTCCGATCTCTTTTTGGTTTTACTGGCTTATCAGTAGCCGATCGTCCATTTTCAGACTCATCATCACCATCGTGTTCCAAATTCTGCAATAATTGCAAAAAATAATTTATCAATTTAAAAGCAATGGACGGACTTATGATACCTCATCAAAGCCATGATTGTCTTGGCTAAGGGAAGCACTTTCAACAATAGTTTCACGTTGGCGCTTGTTTTTGTTATATTCTTTACTGCTGGTCTTACGCCTGGCAATAACTTCCTCTGGGCGCTTATTGTATTCAAGATTATAGGCCCGTTTTTGCGCTTTCTTTTTTTCAGCTCTTTCCATGAGGTCAGCCACTCTTCCCTCTTT
>CAIMTR010000415.1 GCA_903844415.1 uncultured Gammaproteobacteria bacterium | reverse complement strand
GTGCCAGGAGACTCTGTTTTTGCAGGTGATAAGGCCGAAGTCACGGTCATTCTTAATCGGCATGGCAAACGAATTTTCGAAAACGTGCAGGTTAGTTTCCCGGGTTCGCGCAAGGCCACAGCTGATCTTATTACACTTAGCGAACAACGTCTGGATCTGTATGTGCCTACTAACAAACGAGGGTCTTTTACGCCAGGACGACTGGTAATTGAAACCATTTTTCCTTTTGGTATTTGCCGTGCTTGGTCTCTCATAGATCTCAACTTTACTTGTCTGGTCTATCCTGCGCCTGTTGAATGTGATCTCGATTGGCTCACGGCTAATCAGCTCAACAGTGGTAGAACCAACATCACACGTGGCAACGATGATTTTCATGGCTTGCGCGAATACCAGCGTGGTGATTCATTAAAACATGTGGCCTGGAAAATATTCGCCCGCGGTCAAGGCATGTTCACCAAAGAATATTCAAGCAACATTGATGAAAGAATCTGGCTGCACTGGGACATGTTTCCCGACCACAGTATTGAAGAACGCCTGTCAAGGATATGTTATTGCGTAATCAAGCTTGACTCAGCCGGAGTTGACTACGGACTAGTATTGCCAGGAATTAAAATTTCACCCGCCAAAGGGTTTCTGCATTACCGAAAACTTCTAGAAATACTTGCAATGTATGAGTTTTCAGAGAGCTAAGCATGTTAGCAAAGACTCCCAACAAAAAAATTATTTATGACAGGGAAACCTATCAAATAACGCGGTTTGCGTTTTTCTGGCTCTTGATGGCTTTGGTATCCGTTATTCTGCCACACGTGAGCAGAATGCCTGTGTGGCTCACAGGCATTTGTGCTATGTGTATGTTGGGTAGGTTTTTAATTTTTCAGGGTCGTATTTCCTATCCTAGCAATAAACTTAAATTCGGAATTGTTGCCCTTATGGCTGTGCTGTTGTTAGCACAGTATGGTCGAGACATATTTTCCACTGATGCCACTGTGGCCGTATTACTGGTTGGCATCACTCTTAAACTGCTAGAAATGCAGCATAAACGCGATGTATTACTGGTTTTGTATTTAGGTTATTTCACGATCGTGGCCGAATTTATTTATACCCAATCTATTCCAATTGCATTTTATATGAGCCTAAGTGTGGTGCTGATTAGTTCGGCGCTGATGGCACTGCACCAGAATCCACAACACCAGTCTCCTTTGCGTACTATAAAATTGACAGCAGTGATTCTGGCGCAAAGTGTGCCGATGATGCTGGTCTTTTTTATTCTTTTTCCTCGAATAAGTCCTTTATGGTCAGTACCTATACAAACCAACACATCAAGCACAGGTTTGAGCGAAAGCATGTCACCTGGCGATATCAGCAATCTAACGCGATCAGCTGAAGTCGCATTCAGAGTGAAATTTAACGGCGCCCCCCCTGCGTATTCAGAGTTGTACTGGCGTGCTCTGACGTTGGATGAATTTGACGGTCGTGAATGGCGGCATGGTTTCGTTGAAGAGGCCCAATTTCTAAGTCTAAACACCTCAGAGCAACGCGACTGGTTTCGAAACATTGAATACTTGGGTGAACCTGTAACTTATAACGTAATCATGGAACCT
>CAIMTR010000414.1 GCA_903844415.1 uncultured Gammaproteobacteria bacterium | reverse complement strand
TGGATAAAGAATTTATGTTTAATGGAAACTATGTGGGAAATATATTAACCATAAATCCGTTACCAAACGCTTATATTGGTTTTATAAATTATAACGACGATTCGGAATGTGGTGTAGAGAAAAATAGGATAATTGCTTGATCAATAACATGGCCTGAAGAATCTGTAATCCAAGACATGGATACAGTTCTCGGTGCTGGTACAGCCCCAGTAATCTCCTGACAAATGTAAGCGCTCTTAGAGCCAGACAATTTAACTACGCTGATGCCGCCTTTGCCCGCCGGCGTGGCAACAGCGCAGATAGTATCTGTGGAATTAGTTATGGGCACAAAATGGTTTTAATTACCCATTATTAGCGGCGGTTAGGTTCTCGACTTTATTAGTAAAATACCATTGTTGCAGGATGCCGAGAACCGCGTTAACAAGGTAGTAAAGTACAAGTCCTGCCGGGAAGAACAAAAAGAATACAGAGAAAATGACAGGCATAAACTTCATCATTTTTGCCTGCATAGGGTCTGTTGTCATCATCGGCGTCAAATGCTGTTGTAAATAATAAGCTGCACCCAGCAATATGGGCAATACGAAATAATCATCCATCGCAGACAAATCTTGATACCACAGGATAAAAGTTGCTTGGCGTAATTCCACGCTTTCATTCAGCACCCAATATATGCCGAGAAATACAGGCATTTGTAATAGCACAGGAAGACAGCCACCAAATGGATTTACTTTTTCTTTTTTCCAAAGCTCCATTTGTGCCTGCATAAATTTTTGTTTATCTTCACCGTAGCGCTCCTTCAATTGATTTATTTTAGGCTGCAGGCGTTTCATGTTGGCTTGTGACTTGTATTGTTTTGCAGATAATGGATAGAACAACAAACGAATAATAACGGTTAGTAAAATAATGGACAGACCATAATTTCCTACTAAGTCGTTAATCTGCGAAAGTAACCAAAAAACAGGATACGCAAAATACCATAACTTACCGTAATCAATTGTTAGTCCTAGATTTGGGGCAATTGCTTCGAGGCGATATTGATCCTTTGGGCCAGCCCAAAAGGCCGCTTCAATAACTGCGCTTTCTCCACCCTGGACAACCGTCTCTGGACTGACGAAACCAAGCAAATATTCATTGTTAGAATTGTTGCGGACGCTAAATGTGTTTACAGCGGTCTGAGGTGGTATCCAACTTCCAAGAAAATAATGCTGTGAGAATCCAATCCATCCACCTATGGTTTTTATAGGCTCAATGATTTGATCGATATCGTCAAATTTCAATTTCTGATAAGGGTCTTTTTGTGATGTTAGGACGGCCCCCAAGTAGGTTTTTTTAACGCCAAAACCGCTCACAATGCTTGGGTCGACTGAGCGATCACGCTTAATTTGCCCAAACAAGTTTGCTTGCCAAGGAGAGCCGGTTTTGTTATCTATCAGGAAATTCAGCTTTATCAAATAATCTGACGCATTAAAAATATATCGCTTGGTAATAACAACGTTATTTATATCGGATGTTATTAAATCAACACTTAGCTCACCTTCGGCGACACTATATTGAGTTTGTGTTGAACGATACGTTGGTCGTCCATCACTGTTTGCGTCAGGACCATTAGTTCCAACCAGACCGCTTTGTGCAACATAAACCCCAGTACTGTCGTTTTTTAACAAAGTAAAGGGTTCGTCTGCCCGATCTAGGCTGATAGGAAATTTACGCAATGACACATTAACAATATCCCCCCCCAATAAATCTAGAGTGACAATTTGTAGCGGTGTGTTGATTACTATTAATGAGGAGTTTGTTGGAGAAGTAGTAACGGCTACTTTTTGATTTTGCGCTAGAGGTAAATCTGAGGTGGTTTCTGTAGTAATAGCGGGAATAGTTGGTAGGTTATTGGACTGCTGATTAATTGTTACCACCGATTGTTCTGCGACGACATTTTTTGCCGGGAAATCTTTATTCCAGGTAAGCAATATTAAATAGCTCACAACAGCCAAGGCAACCAACAACAGATTACGTTTTACGTCCATCAGGGTTTCAACTTATAAAATAATGAAAATTGTTCGGGTACGGGATCGTGGCCACTTTCACAAAAAGGGTTACATCGAAGTATGCGGTATGAGGCCAGCATTACGCCTTTAGTGCACCCATGTTTTTTGAGTGCGATGCTTGCATATTGAGAGCAGGACGGGTGGAAGCGACATTGGTTGCCGAAAACAGGGCTTAATACTTTCTTATATAGAAAGATCGCGAGGATCAATATAGCGGAGATTAGGCCGGATATTTTATTGATAATTATTGGCATTTAAATTTGATTGAGAAAGTAATTTCTTGTTATCCGGATTTAAAGGCGTCGCTGCAGAATGTTTTATGTCTTCTGGGCGGGCAAAATTTTTGTAATCAATTGGTTTATGAGTTTGTTGATCATGGTCGTAATTTCGTGGTTTTCTTGGCTGTTAATCCCAGATTTTGCGAGGAATACGAGGTCCATTTTAGGAAGGCGTTGTGTGTTTAATCGGAACGCTTCTCTACATAAGCGTTTGATCCGATTGCGAGCAACAGCACAACCTACATTCTTTTTAGAAATCACGAGTCCCAATCGTGCACAACATTTACTTGTATTTCTGGCGAGCACCAACATACTGGGAGTAGAAACTTTCAGATCTGTCTGTTCAAAAACCCGACCGAAGTCTTGTGAATTCTGCAGCCTATGATTTTTGGTAAGCCTGAATGTCATAAACAGGTTTCCTAATAAAGGAGACAAAATAAGGAGAGTTGTTTCTTCAATAAGCAGGCTTTTTAGATTATGCAGAGAGACTAGCGCGCCCCTTAGCTCTTCGACGGCTTAACACTTGACGGCCTTTTTTTGTAGCCATGCGTGCTCGAAACCCGTGGGTTCGTGCACGTTTAATTCTGCTGGGTTGAAATGTACGCTTCATGACAATTCCTAAATAATGAATCTTACTAAATAATTTTATATGTGTTTTTCAAGGTATATAACTAACAAGCCAGCCCAGAAAACAGGATCGCGAATTCTACTTAGTTTGAGTTGATGTTGCAATTACTCGGTTAAACCTAGCTTATAGATTTAGTAATCAGCTACTAATAATTCTGATTTAAAATTTATACCGCACCCCACACAAGTTATCCACAGGTAATGAACATGCGCCTTGGTTCTATATTCACAAAATATTTTTCAATAAAAACCACTAAAAATATTGCCATTAAGATTGTAATACATTGATAAATATAGTAAATAAAATTTATTAAAAGTATACATTTTTTTGTTAATTATGTGGATAAGTGGTCGTTAGCTGGGTACAATTTCAGGCATTAATACCACCCTTTATAATAATAAATAAAATGGAGTTCATAACGCTGTGATCGTCGCTACATGGCAAAAATGTGCCAATTCTTTAAAAGCGGAACTTCCTCCCCAACAATTCAATACTTGGATCAGACCAATACGTGTACTTGGGGGGGGCAATACCCTGCATTTGTTAACACCGAATCGTTTTGTTATGGATTGGGTAAAAGAACATTTTCTTCCGCGAATCGAAGAATTATTGATAGCGCAATGTTCAGGCTCTCCGCTTCAAGTGGTTTTAGAGGTGGCAAATTCTGACAAATTAGCTGGTGCAGTTTCCTTGGATCAAGCGTTTGTCACCGAGGTTCCGGCTCCGGTAATAAACCCAAAAGTTGTTCATCAGCGTCTTTTACAGGGAGAAATTTTCCCAGCAGCGGTTTCCCCTGTTTTTGGCAATACAGCACGCAAACTCAGCTTCAAAGGGGAGCTAAACAAGAATTATACTTTTGCCAATTTTATTCAAGGCAAATCTAATCAACTAGCGAGAGCTGCTGCAGCACAAGTAGCGAGTAATCCCGGCGGTTCATATAACCCGTTGTTTATCTATGGTGGTGTTGGTCTAGGTAAAACACATTTAATGCATGCTATTGGAAATCATCTGCGAGAAAATAATCCTTCTGCCAATGTAGTTTATCTTCACTCACAAACATTTGTTGGAAGTATGGTCTCAGCCCTGCAATTAAACGCCATTAATGAGTTTAAAAGGTATTACCATTCGGTAGATGCCCTATTGATCGACGATATCCAGTTTTTTGCCAATAAAGAGCGATCCCAAGAAGAGTTTTTTCATACTTTTAATGCAATTTTTGAAGGCGGTCGCCAGATTATTATGACTTGCGACAAATACCATAGCGAGATTAATGGCCTAGAAGAAAGATTAAAATCTCGTTTTGGTTGGGGGTTATCTGTTGCTGTTGAGCCGCCAGAATTAGAAACAAGGGCGGCAATTTTAATCAACAAGGCAAATCATGAAAATGTATACCTTGCAGATGAAGAAGCCATGTTTATGGCTCAAAAATTAAGGTCAAATGTTAGGGAGCTAGAAGGCGCTCTAAAAAAAGTTATTGCACATGCCCGATTCTTGGGTACTGTGATAACTGTGGCGTTAATAAAAGATGCCCTTAAAGATCTACTAGCGATACAAAATAAGTTGGTCAGTGTAGACAACATCCAGCGCACTGTAGCCGAGTATTTCAAGATTAAAATGGCAGATATGATTTCTAAAAGGCGCAATCGTTCCGTCGCGCGACCGAGGCAGATTGCTATGTGCTTGTCCAAAGAATTAACCAATCACAGTCTTCCAGAAATTGGAACTTTATACGGTGGAAGAGACCACACCACAGTATTGCATGCCTGCCGCACCATTAAAGGTTTAAGACAAACGTCAACAGACATAGATGAAGATTATCAAAACCTTTTGCGTTCCCTTTCCAGTTAAGTGTAATTTTCATTGTCTAGAGCGAAGTACAAATAGGTAGAGTGTAAATATGCAATTCGAAATTTCGCGGGAATCTTTGATCAAGCCCCTGCAACTAGTTACAGGGGTTGTTGAGCGTCGACAGACTCTTCCGGTCCTGTCTAACGTGTTGCTAGTGTTAAAGAAGGGTATTCTCTCTTTAACCGGCACAGATCTAGAAGTTGAGATAGTTGGTCGAGTCGGGGTTGATTCCCTTTCCCAAGACGGCGAGATCACGGTTCCTGCACGCAAGCTAATGGATATATGTAAATCACTCCCTGAATCTGCCTCTCTCAAATTTGAGATCGATGACAATAAAGCTGTAATACGTTTTGGGCGCAGTCGGTTTTCACTGACAATGCTTCCGGCCAATGATTTTCCTAGCGTAGAAGAAACCGCAGGTACGCTTGAATTTTCAATTTTACAGCGCACTTTAAAAATGATGCTGGATAACACTAGTTTCGCCATGGCCCAGCAGGATGTCCGTTATTATCTAAATGGCTTGCTTTTTGAAGTTAGTGCTGACTACCTCCGTCTCGTAGCAACAGACGGCCATAGACTGGCAATGCACACAGAAAAAGTAAAAATTCCAAACGCAAGTAAGAACCAGGTGATAGTTCCAAGAAAAGGGATTTTAGAGCTGTCTAGGCTTCTTTCTGAAACAGATGATGAGGTGCGTATAGTAATAGGCACAAACCACATACGCGCCCATACACAGAATTTTACTTTTACTTCAAAACTAGTGGACGGAAAATTTCCAGATTACGATAGGGTTCTTCCCAAAGGAGGAGACAAAATCCTCACGGCCTCTAGAAACGATTTGCGTCAAGCATTAAATCGAACGGCTATTTTATCAAACGAAAAGTTCCGAGGAATTCGTTTGACCCTTACTGATGATGAATTAAAAGTCCAGGCCAATAATCCGGAACAAGAAGAAGCCGAAGAAATTATAAATGTTGAATATAAAGGTCCAAACTTGGAGATTGGCTTTAATGTTAGTTATCTGGTGGATGTGCTAGGTGTTGTTGCTACGGACTCCGTACAACTAGTTTTGTCAGACTCCAATAGCAGTGTGTTGATTCGACCTATGCAAGACAGCCCGGCTGTTTATGTCGTCATGCCCATGAGGTTGTGAGGGTTGCTGACTGGATTCGCCTGAGCTCTAAATGCCAACACTTGCCAAGCTTGTCGTTACCGACTTAAGGAATATTATTGAGGCGGACATAAGGCCAGCTTCTGGATTCAACATTTTTTATGGCGGCAATGGAAGCGGGAAAACCAGCCTGCTCGAAGCTATATTTTTACTAGCCTTGGGGCGCTCTTTTCGCGGCCATCAGCAAAAGCCTTTGATTAGAGAGGGTGAAAAACAGGCAACTGTTTTCGGAGAAACCCAAGATGGTCTAATGCTGGGCATCCAACGATCTTTGCGGGGCCCCCAACTTATCCGAATAGATGGCAAAAAAGCCGAAAGTCTTGCTGAGCTTACCCGCTGTTTGCCATTACTGCTCATTAACACCGATACATTTCTTGTTCTGGAAGGCGCTCCACGAGAGCGTCGCAGGTTTCTAGATTGGGGTGTGTTCCACGTGGAACATTCTTTTTTGACTTGCTGGAGGCAGGCAAGGTTGGCGTTGTTGAATCGCAATAATTTGCTGAAAAATGATGCCAGCAAAGCAGAGCTAGAACCATGGACAAGGGCTTTGTCAAAGAATGCAGAAATGATTGATCAATTTCGCGCAGAGCACGCTGAATTGTTGCGGATGGAAATGAAGAGCAAAGTCCAGGAGCTACTAGGAACCCAATTTGCTGAAAAATTTGCTCTTGAATATATTCGGGGCTGGGATAAAGATTTATATCAGCAAATACAAAGTGATTTGCCTAAAGACAGAAAATACGGCCATACCACTTCCGGGCCGCAAAAAGCAGATTTGCGATTCAAGGTAGGCGCTTACAATGCGGCTGAGGTCTTGTCTAGGGGGCAGCTAAAGCTCTTCGTTTGTGCCTTGAAGATTGCCCAGGGGAAGCTGCTGCAAAAGGCAACTCAAAAGAGCTGCATTTTTCTAATTGATGATTTGCCGGCAGAACTAGACAAATCAAATATTACTAAAGTTTGTCGCATGTTTGGAGAGCTGGAGGGGCAAGTGTTTTTAAGTTGCATAGACCAGCAATCTTTGGATAGAGATATCCAGAACATAAGCATGGATCAGGGTCAAGAATACCGGCTGTTCCACGTGAAACATGGTATTATAAAGGCGCAATTTTCGGGGTCTGTTTAATGCCCCTAATCTTAATAAAATCATACACTTAAGGTATTCGATAAGGGTTGATTTACAAATTTACAGGATTGCAATATGGCAGATAACGAAAACTACGATTCCTCGAGCATTATAGTGCTCAAAGGGCTTGATGCAGTTAGAAAAAGACCTGGCATGTACATCGGCGATACGGACGATGGTACCGGTTTGCATCATATGGTTTTTGAGCTAGTGGACAACTCTATAGATGAGGCGCTTGCAGGGCACTGTGATGCGATAAAGGTAGTCATCCATAGTGATGAAACAGTAAGCGTAGCTGATAACGGGAGAGGCATCCCAACAGACATGCATGAGGAGGGCGTGTCAGCTGCCCAAGTCATAATGACGATACTGCATGCGGGCGGCAAATTTGATAATAACAGCTATAAAGTGTCGGGCGGACTGCATGGTGTAGGGGTTTCAGTAGTTAATGCGCTTTCTTCCTACCTAAAACTGACCATACACCGCGAAGGTAAAGTACATGAGCAAATTTACCATCATGGGGTTCCCCAAGAGGCGCTTAAAGTTGTCGGGGAGACAAATACAACAGGCACTACTTGTCATTTCAAGCCATCTGCAGAAACCTTTACTAACATCGAATTTCACTACGACATTCTGGCCAAAAAACTAAGAGAACTAGCCTACCTTAATGCCGGTATAAAAATTGAACTCTATGACGAGCGAACCGACAAACTGGAGGCCTTCCGCTACGAGGGTGGCTTACACGCATTTGTTGATTATCTGAATCAAAATCGGGCTCCTATAAATAAGACATTTCATTTTGCATCTGAAGTTGATCGCATTGGGATCGAGGTTGCTGTGCAATGGAATGATGGTTATCAAGAAAATGTGTACGCCTACACCAATAATATTCCACAACGTGACGGTGGCACTCACCTGGCTGGATTCCGCGCCGCCCTAACCAGAGTGTTAAAAAACTATATCGACAAAGAAATGGAGTCGAAAAAGAATAAGGAAATTACCACGTCTGGTGATGACGCTCGTGAAGGTCTTACTGCAATTATTTCTGTCAAAGTACAAGATCCTAAATTTTCATCACAAACAAAAGACAAGCTCGTGTCTTCTGAAGTAAAAACGGCTGTTGAACAAGAAATGGGAAAAGCGTTTGCAGATTTTCTAATGGAAAACCCACAAGAAGCTCGCAACATCGTAAACAAAATGTTGGATGCAGCTAGGGCGCGCGAGGCGGCTCGCAAGGCGCGAGAAATGACACGTCGAAAAGGTGCGTTGGATATTGCGGGTTTGCCAGGTAAATTGGCAGACTGCCAGGAAAAAGATCCCGCACTTTCCGAAATTTATTTAGTCGAGGGAGACTCTGCAGGAGGCTCAGCCAAACAAGGAAGAAATAGAAAAAATCAAGCCATCCTGCCACTAAAAGGAAAAATTCTGAATGTTGAAAAAGCCCGATTTGACAAAATGCTGGGCTCGGCTGAAATCGGTACACTTATAAAAGCACTTGGTTGCGGCATAGGTACTGAAGAGTTTAATCCGGATTCCCTGCGTTATCACAGCATCATTATTATGACGGACGCGGATGTAGACGGCTCGAGGCTTTCAACCGCGTGTTGCTGGACTTTGTTCAGCCCTGCTGAAACAACCGGAGATCACGATGTCCACGCTGTCCGAATCGCAGACCGCCAGCGCACCGGTCACGCGCTACCGGCCCTCGCATATTGCTGGCAACCCGGCGTCGTTGACGCCGCTGCAGCGCGAGTTGATCGCGCGCGTGGCCGCGCTCGGCCCGCGCTTTGCCGATCGCGCCGAGCGTTACGACCGCGAGGCCAGCTTCCCGTTCGAGAACTACGACGACTTGCGCGCCGCCGGTTTGCTGGGCATCTGCGTGCCCAAGGCCTACGGCGGCCTGGGCGCCGACTTCGCGACCTATGTGATGGTGTCCGCCGAACTGGGGCGCTGGTGCGGCGCGACCGCGCTGAGCTT
>CAIMTR010000413.1 GCA_903844415.1 uncultured Gammaproteobacteria bacterium | reverse complement strand
GAGTCTTGCAGTTATAGATGAATCTGTAATCAGCCCGCGGCACTATCAATTTGTATTTCTTTACTTCACCCCCATATTCACAAGGGTCATAATAGCTTCAATTTATACAGAGATAACCATCATGAGCGCAGTGCAACATCATCGTCTTATTATCCTAGGTTCAGGCCCCGCTGGTTATACCGCTGCCGTCTACGCAGCACGTGCCAATCTGAAACCTGTGGTTATTACCGGCATGCAACAAGGAGGACAATTAACAACCACAACTGAAGTTGATAATTGGCCCGGGGATGTGCATAACCTGACCGGTCCAGACTTAATGGATAGGATGCAAAAACATGCGGAACGCTTTGATACTAAAATAATTTTTGATCACATTGATCATACTGATTTAAGCCAGAAACCTTTTAAACTTATTGGTAGTTCCGACACCTACACTTGTGATGCATTGATTATTGCAACCGGCGCATCTGCCCAATATCTAGGCCTGCCTTCCGAAGAAAAATACATGGGTAGCGGTGTTAGTGCTTGCGCAACTTGTGATGGATTTTTCTACCGCGGCCAGAAAGTAGCCGTCATTGGGGGCGGCAATACCGCAGTAGAAGAAGCTCTTTACCTCTCCAACATTGCCAGTGAAGTTACATTGGTGCATCGCCGTGACACCCTGCGTTCTGAAAAAATCCTGCAAGACAAATTGTTCGACAAGGTTAAAAACGGCAATATCAAAATCTTGTGGAACCATCAATTGGATGAGGTGCTGGGCAGTGGTGGCGAAGTGACTGGCATGCGCGTACAACATACAAGTACGGGTAGCACAACAGATGTTGCGTTAAGCGCTGTGTTTATCGCAGTAGGACACAAACCCAATTCCGGCATTTTTGCCGGTCAGCTCGACATGCATAATGGCTACATCAAAATCCATTCCGGTATCAACGGTAATTCCACTCAAACCAGCATTGCAGGAGTTTTTGCAGCAGGTGACATTGCCGATCACGTTTATCGCCAGGCCGTAACATCGGCAGGGTTTGGCTGCATGGCGGCACTTGATGCAGAAAAATATCTGGATAATCTGAGTCCCTGATGCAGCAACCCTTGCAATGGCTGGACACTTCTTTTGAGTTTCCTGATCCGGCTACTGCTTTGCAACGCCCCAACGGCTTGCTCGCGGTTGGGGGTGATTTGCAGCCGATGCGCTTGCTAGCTGGCTATCAACGTGGAATTTTTCCCTGGTTCTCAGGCGATCAACCGCCGTTATGGTGGACTCCAGATCCCCGCATGGTGTTGTTCCCTAACGAATTAAAAATAAGCCACAGTCTGCGTAAAACATGCCGCAACAACACTTATATGCTCAGCAGTGACCGGGCTTTTGTCCGTGTTATGGCAGCTTGTGCACAGCCAAGAAAGGATAACCCAGCAACATGGATAACCTCAGCTATGCAACAGGCTTATCTGAAATTGCACGAAGCGGGTTATGCCCACTCCATAGAAGTGTGGGAAGACAAGGAATTGGTAGGGGGTCTGTACGGTATCGCTATTGGCAAAATATTTTTTGGCGAATCCATGTTTAGTTGTAGATCCAATACATCGAAAATTGCACTGGTGAATACCGTGCAGACTCTGCATGCGAATGGCTATGAGTTGATCGATTGTCAGGTTGCCAATCCCCACCTAGCAAGCTTGGGCGCCCGCACTATTGCACGGTCGGATTTCATGCGGTACTTACCAGTGAGTGCAGACATTTCAAAGCCAGCCTACTGGCCCTACAATAGCACTAACACTTTGCCAGCCAGGATCCTGGTATGACCTCGCTAAAGGACATTAGGCTTTTTACCACGCAAGCCCACACATGCAGCTACTTGCCCGGTGAACAGGCGAAAACATTATTCATCGATCCCGAGTTTAAAGTTGACCGCGCCTACAACACCCGCTTGTCTGAAATTGGTTTCAGACGCAGTGGTAATCACGTCTACCGACCCAACTGCGTTAACTGCCGACAATGTGTGTCATGTCGAGTACTGGTGCACGAGTTTGAGCTAAACCGCCGGTTTAATCGTGTACTACGCAACAACAAAGACATCACCGTGACTGCTGTATCCGACATAGTCGATGACGAATATTATTATCTGTACCAACATTACATCAACGTACGCCACGGCGATGGCGATATGAATCCTGCCTCAAGAGAGCAATATGCTTCGTTTTTGCTCAATCAGTGTGAAGGAACTCAATATTATTCTATGCGGTGCAAGGGTCTATTGCTGGGTTTGATCGTTAGCGATCATCTCGACAATGCGATGTCAGCTGTGTACACCTTCTTCGATCCACTGCAAGAAAAAAGATCATTGGGTACCTTTGCCGTCCTTTGGCAAATTAATGAGGCCAAACGCTTGCAACTCTCTTATCTCTACTTAGGATACTGGATCAAAGATTGTCGCAAAATGAAGTACAAAAAAGAGTTTCGGCCTTTGGAAATGCTGATTGGGCAGAGCTGGGTAAAGGTAAGTTGATTAAGAACAGCGTATAGCGCGAGCAGATTACTCGGAAGTTGAGTGAGCCTTTGCCATGTTGCTGTAATTAAGGCAAAATGCGCGCCTCTTGAATACAGCATGAAGGCAGCTACTGACATATTCCTTCATATCGATAGCGAAATATTCAGCCGAACGGGCGTTTAGTAAATGGCAAAAGAAGATCAAATTGAAATGGAAGGTGAAGTAATTGATACACTTCCCAACACCATGTTTCGTGTGCAACTTGAAAATGGACATGTTGTGATTGCACACATTTCCGGAAAAATGCGCAAAAACTACATCCGTATTCTTACAGGTGACAAGGTCAAAGTTGAACTGACTCCATACGATCTGAGTAAAGGCCGGATTACTTTCCGCGCCCGTTAAGCCATACTCTTTTCACAACTCCTTAGTTTTGCAAATATTTATGTTTGCGAACCCCCAGCTTTGCCAACGAAGCTAACATTAAATTACAGCTAGAAATCTATTCTCAGGCACCCTAGTCTGTCTCTTTCAGGTCTTCTTCTTCATAGTCTTTTTGCCGAGAGGAAGAGCCTGGGGCAGCACTTGTATGCAATGTTATATCGCCATTTTCCACAGTTACATGGACATCACCACCATTAATCAACGAGCCAAATAGTATATCTTCGGCCAGAGGTTTCTTGATCTTGTTTTGAATTAAACGGAGCATAGGTCGTGCGCCCATTGCCTTGTCGTAACCGTGGGTTACAAACCAATCCACAGCTTCATCCTCTACCTGCAAGGTTACTTTTTTGTCATCTAGTTGGACCTGCAACTCCACCAAAAACTTGTCCACTACTGTACGAATAACGCTGTTATTCAAAGAATTAAACTGAATTATGGCATCTAGGCGATTACGAAACTCTGGGGTAAACAGACGTTTGATAACTTCCATGGCATCAGTGCTGTGATCTTGTTTCGCGAATCCAATCGATGCTCTGCTCATTTCCTGAGCACCAGCATTAGTTGTCATAATGAGGATAACATTACGAAAATCAGCCTTGCGCCCGTTGTTATCGGTGAGACTGGCATGATCCATGACCTGCAATAACAGGTTAAACACGTCTGGATGGGCTTTCTCAATTTCATCGAGCAGTACCACACAATGCGGATTTTTTGTTATGGCTTCTGTCAGCAAACCACCCTGATCAAAGCCGATGTAGCCGGGAGGGGCACCAATCAAGCGAGACACAGTATGACGTTCCATATATTCAGACATATCAAAACGTAGAAGCGGAATTCCCAAAATCTTGGCCAATTGCCTACTTACTTCGGTCTTACCTACACCGGTTGGCCCTGCCAATAAATAAGACCCAATAGGTTTTTCACCTTCTTTCAAACCAGCACGTGATAGTTTGATAGATGAACTGAGAGCAGCGATGGCGTCATCTTGACCAAAGACAACCAGTTTGAGATTTTTTTCCAGATCACGCAGTTGGCTCTTGTCCGATGCCGTAACATTTTTCGGCGGGATACGTGCAATTTGCGCTACTACTTTTTCTATATCACTTACCTGAATAATTTTTTTACGTTTGGAAGTGCTTTGTAAACGTTGAAAGGCCCCGGCTTCGTCGATTACATCGATGGCTTTATCAGGCATATAACGATCGTTGATATAGCGACCAGCAAGAGTAGCCGCAGCTTTTAATGCTTTATCTGTGTAGCGTAAATCATGATGTTCTTCGTAGCGGCTCTTTAATCCTTTCAATATCTGGTAAGTTGTATCTACATCAGGCTCATTTATATCAATTTTTTGAAAACGGCGTGATAAGGCCCGATCTTTTTCAAAAATGCCACGATATTCCTGATAAGTAGTGGAGCCAATACAACGAAATTTGCCAGAAGTCAGCACTGGTTTCAGCAAATTAGAAGCATCCATTACACCACCTGATGCCGCACCAGCACCGATGATGGTATGAATTTCATCAATGAACAATATTGCATGTTCGTTCTTAATCAGTTCTGCGAGCACTGCTTTAAAACGTTTTTCAAAATCGCCTCGATATTTGGTACCAGCTAACAGCGCGCCCATCTCGAGAGAATAAATCACACTATCGGCAAGAATGTCCGGCACTTGACCTTCTACAATCTGTTTTGCCAAGCCCTCTGCAATAGCAGTTTTACCCACACCAGCTTCACCTACAAATAATGGATTGTTTTTACGACGGCGCGATAACACCTGTATTAAACGAGTGATTTCTTCTTCGCGACCAATCAAAGGATCGATACGACCGGCACGTGCTTCTTCATTTAAATTGCTGGTAAAACTCTGTAAGGCACTTTGCTGTTTATCCTTGCCAGCTTCACCCGAATTATTCTCAATATCCTGTTCTTCATTGATACTGGGTCCGTTGCTGCTGCCATGCGTAATGTAATTAACTACTTCACCTCTGGTAATTCCCTGCTTTTTGAGAAGAAATACTGCATGACTTTCTTTTTCACCAAAAATTGCAACCAGTACATTTGCGCCCGAAACTTCACGCTTGCCAGTGGATTGCACATGAAACACGGCGCGTTGGATAACTCGCTGAAACCCCATGGTTTGATGCACTTCAGGACTCTCGGCAAGGTCCTGCAACACGGGCATTTGAGTAGTAAGATAATGCTGCAATTCGTCCCGCAACTTTTCCACAGACGCATCACAAGCAACAAGAATGTCATGCGCAACTGGTTCATCTAGCAAAGCAAGACAAAGATGTTCGACAGTTATGAACTCATGCCGATGGGTGCGCGCCCAAGATACAACTGTATTAAGAGCGCTTTCAAATTCTTTACTAAACATGGATATTATCCTCTAGTCATCCACTTCGTAGTCGCACTGCAAAGGATGTTCGGCGGCCCTTGAATGTTCATTTACTTGAGTAGCTTTAGTCTCGGCAATATCGCGAGGAAAAACACCACAAACCCCTTTGCCCTCGGTGTGTACCTTTAGCATGACCCTAGTTGCTGTTTCTGCATTCAAGGCAAAAAATACTCGTAATATTTCCACCACAAATTCCATTGGAGTGTAGTCATCATTGAGCAGAATAACGCGGTACATTGCTGGTGGTTTGAGTTTAAGCGCAACAGGGGCCAGTACTTCCTTCAAACCACTGTCATACTGTCCATCATTATCACTGGCAGACGTAAATAGGTAGTCACTAGCTAACCTTATTTTAAGAGGCAAATCTGTAGGGGATGAATGCGGCATAAGTATTTTCGGTGCGGATTACCTTCGGCATTAAATATAACATGAATCAGGTAGAGCTGGTCATGTCAGCAAGTCACATCCTGTATTAACTCTTATTTGGAGGATGAAATTTACATTTCAAGTAGGCTTTTAACGAAATAAGAAAATTAAATTTGACAAGCAAAATAAAAGAGTTTATACAATTACAAGTTGAATAGATGGTCATAAATACGCAGAATGTTATGCATCTTTCTAACAAATCAGGCCTCAATTTATAAAAAATATTTTGCAGCCAAACCCTAATAATAAAAATAGCGCAAGGACGTAGACCAAGATGAGCACTGGGCAAGTTAAATGGTTTAATAATGCAAAAGGTTTTGGCTTTATTCTGGCAGACGATGGTGGCGGTGATCTGTTTGCACATTACTCCGCTATTGCAATGGAGGGGTATAAAACCCTTAAAGCTGGTCAAGCGGTGACTTTTGACATCGTCCAAGGATCTAAAGGCTTACATGCTTCTAATATTCTAGCGCAGACTATTGATGATCGTACTACTGATCTAAATGACTAGATTGGATCAGGACTAAAAATTGTATGTCTAAAGTTTTTAGATTTTAGCAAAATCATATATATACTTCTCTTACATATTAAATATCTAATATTAAATATGCCATTTATGTATCTGAATAAGT
>CAIMTR010000412.1 GCA_903844415.1 uncultured Gammaproteobacteria bacterium | reverse complement strand
GTGTGTGATATTGGTTACGATGATTCCAAAAAATATTTCGATGGCAAAACCTGCGCCATTCTCAATGCCATTGGTGAACAGTCTCGCGATATTGGTCAGGGTGTAGACTCTTCCGATGATAAAGAGCAAGGAGCTGGCGACCAAGGTTTGATGTTTGGTTATGCTTCAGATGAAACTGAAGTGTTGATGCCTGCTCCCATTACCTATGCCCACCGTTTGGTACAGCGCCAGGCTGAAGCTCGCAAGAAAAAAATCCTACCCTTTCTGCTGCCCGACGCCAAAAGTCAACTTACCTTTCGTTATGTGAAAGGTAGACCACACTCTATAGATGCAGTTGTGCTTTCTACTCAGCATACTAAAAATGTATCGCTGGCAGATTTGCAAGAAGGGGTAATGGAAGAAATCATCAAAAAAGTATTGCCCGCCAAATGGCTGGATAAAAACACCAAATACCACATCAACCCCACCGGCCGTTTTGTAGTAGGCGGCCCATATGGTGACTGTGGTTTGACTGGCCGCAAAATCATCGTAGATTCTTACGGTGGTATGGCACGACACGGTGGTGGTGCATTCTCCGGAAAAGATCCATCCAAAGTGGACAGATCAGCCGCCTATCTGGCTCGTTACATTGCCAAAAATATTGTGGCTGCCGGGATTGCGTCCAAGTGCGAAGTACAAATCTCATATGCCATCGGTGTTGCTGAACCAACTTCCATTTTGGTCGATACATTTGGCACTGGCAAAATTGAAGATGGTGCTATAACCAAACTAGTGCGCAAACATTTTGAACTGAGACCTGCCGGTCTCATCAAAATGTTAGACTTGTTGCGTCCTGTCTATTTACCCACAGCTTCTTACGGTCATTTTGGCCGCCCAGAATTTTCCTGGGAAAATACCGACAGGGCAGAAGCCTTACGTGCCGATGCAAAAATCAAAAAATAGCTCCAGAGGACATCAAATGGGTCAGGGCAACCTGATCCATTTGGTCAGCATTAACTAACACTTTCCCCAACTTAGATATTCAGGATTAACACCATGAGTACAACAGATTACAAAGTGGCAGACATTGCGCTGGCCAATTTTGGCCGAAAGGAAATTCAACTAGCCGAAGCCGAAATGCCGGCGTTGATGACGCTACGAAAACGCTATAGTAAAACTAAACCTCTTAAAGGGGCCCGTATCATGGGCTGTATTCACATGACTATACAGACCGCTGTCTTGATGGAAACCCTGATTGAGCTCGGCGCTGAATTACGCTGGTCATCGTGCAATATTTTCTCAACCCAGGATCATGCGGCAGCGGCGATGGCAGCACGCGGCATTCCGACTTTCGCCTGGAAGGGTGAAACCGAAGCCGAATACGAATGGTGCTTAGAACAAACTATTAACAAAAATGGTAAGCCTTGGGATGCCAACATGATTCTAGACGATGGCGGCGACCTGACCATGGTTGTACATAAGCACTACCCACAAATGCTTAAAAAAATTCACGGCATCACGGAAGAAACCACCACCGGTGTACATCGTCTGATGGAAATGGTGAAAAAAGGCGCCTTGAAAGTACCCGCCATCAACGTCAACGATGCTGTTACTAAGGCCAAAAACGACAATAAATACGGCTGCCGTCACAGCTTGAACGACGGCATCAAACGCGGCACTGACATGTTGCTGTCCGGCAAAAAAGCGCTGGTACTCGGGTATGGTGATGTGGGTAAAGGTTCTGCCCAAAGCCTGCGCCAAGAAGGCATGATCGTAAAAATCACCGAAATCGACCCGATCTGTGCGATGCAGGCTTGTATGGACGGTTATGAAGTTGTTTCGCCTTATATAAATGGCAACAACACCGGCAAGCCCAGCGACATCGACGAAAATTTGTTGAAAACCACAGATCTGTTGGTGACAGCTACCGGCAATCTCGATGTATGTGACAAAAACATGTTGAAGGCACTCAAACCCGGCTCAGTGGTGTGCAATATCGGCCACTTCGACAATGAAATTGACACCGCATTTATGCGTAAAAACTGGAAGTGGGATGAAGTTAAACCGCAGGTTCATCGCGTTATTCGTGGCAAACTCAAAGATGGTAGTGAAGATTATTTGATCCTGTTGTCTGAAGGTCGCCTGATTAATCTCGGCAACGCCACTGGTCACCCTTCCCGTATCATGGATGGTTCGTTCGCCAACCAAGTGCTGGCGCAAATGTATTTGTGGGAACGTAAATTTGCTGACCAAAGCAAAGCTGTTCAAAAAGCCGCATTGAAAGTTGAAGTGTTGAGCAAGAAACTCGATGAAGAAGTTGCTGCCTGCATGGTATTGGGTTTTGGTGGTGTCGTTACCAAGCTGAACAAACAACAGGCGGAATATATTGGTGTTAGTGCTGAAGGCCCTTTCAAGGCGGATACTTACAAATACTGATGTAGATTTACAATTAAAAAATGCCCGTTTTTACGGGCATTTTTTTATCTACTAATTAGCTTTTTATAACATCCAAACCCAATTGCCTTGCTGATTAAGTTTTGGTAGATGACCTATTCGAAAGATGTTCCCACTGCCATGACGATCATTACAGAAGTAGGGTAGTATTGGCGAGCAATCGAATAATAGAACGGGAGAATACGTCCATGATCAAAATATTTAACAATGCTTTTTTGCCAACCATAATCAGCTCGGCAATGCTACTTGTCGCATGTTCTGGGGAAAATAATCAAGCACCAGCGGCAGATGACGTAGCAGGTTCATCAGCCACAGGTGCAACGGTACAACTCCAAAACTTAACTCCCTCACCTAACTCCAGCACTTTAGCCAATGCCGCTAACTCTGGCGAAGAATGGCTGACTTATGGGCGAGATTTTTACGAAAGCCGTTTCAGCCCGCTCACTCAGATCGATGCCAGTAATGTCAGCCAATTGGGCATGGCCTGGACTTTTGACACCGACTCCTTCCGTGGCCTTGAAGCAACGCCATTGATACATAACGGCATCATGTATGCCACCCGTCCCTGGAGCAGCGTGTTTGCCCTCGATGCTCGTACTGGTGAGCAACTGTGGGATTACGATCCACAGGTGGATCGCAGTATTGGCTGGAAGGCATGTTGTGATGTGGTCAACCGCGGAGTCGCTTTATACGAAGATAAAGTTTTTGTAGGCACAATTGACGGCCGCCTGATTGCACTAGACGCCATTACAGGTGCAGTGGTGTGGGATGTATTAACTGTCGACCCAGAACGTCCCTACACCATCACCGGTGCGCCTAGAATTGCTGATGGCAAAGTCATTATCGGCAATGGTGGCGCAGAACTCGGCTCGCGGGGTTACGTTACAGCCTACGATGCTGAAACTGGGGTAGAGGCTTGGCGTTTTTGGGTAGTGCCTGGCAACCCTGCTGATGGATTTGAAAATGAAGATGTAGAAAAAGCGGCTGCAACCTGGTCTGGCAACTGGTGGGAAGTAGGTGGAGGTGGCAATTCATGGGATTCCATTATTTATGATCCCGAAGCGCGTTTGGTTTATATCGGTACAGGCAATGGTTCTCCTTGGAGTCATGAATTACGCAGTAACGGCGAAGGTGACAATTTGTATTTGTCTTCCATAGTGGCCTTAAATGTCGATGACGGTAGAGTAGCCTGGCACTACCAGACTACACCTGCTGACAACTGGGACTACACCGCCGTACAGCCCCTGATGCTCGCAGATCTTCCTTTTAATGGTGTGGTGCGTAAGGTGATCATGCAGGCTCCTAAAAACGGCTTCTTCTATGTCTTGGATCGTATTACTGGCGATTTGATTTCTGCTGACCCTTATGCCGAAGTGACGTGGGCATCGGGCATTGATCTGGAAAGTGGCAGACCCATTGAAACGCCCCAAGCGCGTTATGAAAACGCCATCAGTTTTGTGATGCCCGGTCCCAGTGGCGCTCACAATTGGCATCCGATGTCTTTCAATCCGGTTACTGGTTTGATCTACCTGCCCACGATGCAGGGCACCAGCTTTCCATATTCCATCGAAGAAGGTTTTGTTCATAAACCGGGCACTTGGAACATAGGTGTGACTATGGGCACCATGGCCGGAATTCCGGCACGCCCCGAAGCAGAATATGCAGGTGGTACTGGCCCTGAGACTCGTTCCCCTGGGGCTCTATTAGCCTGGGATCCGATTGCAAGAGAGCCACGCTGGGTCATTGATTATCCTTTCACGATTAATGGCGGCACACTGACCACCGCAGGCAACCTCGTGTTCCAGGGCGGTGCTGATGGAATGTTGCGGGCTTATTCTGCTGATGCTGGCGATTTACTGTGGCAGGTCGATCTTGGAGTGGGCATCATGGCGCCGCCGGTGACATTCGAACTAGACGGCAAACAATATTTATCTGTACTTGTGGGCTGGGGTGGTTCTGCTGGTTTAATTGGACCTAACGATACTGGCGAATACAAACCCGAAGGCCGACTGTGGACCTTTGTTATTGGTGGCGACACTAATATCGTACCGGTCACAGGCCAAGCACTGCCTGAATTAACCCAACTACCATTCAACAGCGATGCCGCTTTATTGGCACACGGCGCAGATGTATACGGCAAACGTTGCATGATATGTCATGGTGCCGGTGGCGCTTCTGGTGGTGCACTTGCCGACTTGCGTTATGCGGCTCCTGCTACTTATGACATTTTTACCAGCATCGTACGTGATGGTGCATATTCCGGTTTGGGTATGCCCAAACTGGGTGAATGGGTGAGTGATGATGATGCTAATGCGGTAAAAAATTGGTTGTTGTCGCTCCGTGCTGGATTGATGACACAATAAAATCAGAGTATCGAATCTTAAGGCCTGCTAAGCATAAAGCGGGCTTTTTTTTATTAGACTGTTTATTACAAGCAGCCTAGCAATAAATTTAGTTTAAATCCAAAAATATCTGGTTTAGCCTCATTTACAAAATGACAGTTTATTAAAGTTGTTAGTCATTTTTATATTATCGACATTTATCTATTTCACGCTTTATATGCCATCACAAATAATCATTAGCCAATTCTAATCTATGGGCAATTTGGGCTGTGGAAAAGTCTGTTCCAACATGAGGCTTGTTTGTGCAACTTCATACCATGATTAAAACCTTTGAAATTGCCATGCTATGAAGAGATCTTGCCTAGCTTCAGATGATGCAAACTAGACAACCTGCGGAAAACCAGCTTTTACTCCAACCGGGTTGCATGAGAGCGATGGTCAGAGTGATGTAAAAGGTAGAAACGGCATTGTAGAGCGCGTTCTAGCATGACTAGCCCCAACTCAAAACTGCGAAAAGCCAGCTTGAGTAATGTGCCTTACGACACATTATTGCTTATTATTTTTACCATAACTGATTTGGCTCTCGCGACTTTGAAATTCAAAAAATGATTGCATTAATTTCATCTTTATTGAAATAAATCTATAAAAATGTCTTTGTAGGACTTCCCCTAAACGTTAAAAAATGGGTACGTTTAAACTAAAACATTACAGATGATAACTAACAGAGCAATGCAAAAGTAATGGATGAAGAGTGTACGCAGAGTAGATAGGGGAAGAGTGATTAGAAGGGGACTAAAAGATATGAGAAAAGTCGACTTGTATATTGTTAATCCCGGATCAGGAAACCATCCCCGGGATCAAATTTGAGAAACACTTAACAAACAGTAACATCTGCACTAACAACTAAGCTAGTTACCCAAGCGATGCGCCATAAGTCTAGTGCTTTGTTCCTCGAGCACATGTATTACGCCTTTGGAAAGTGATACCAAACCAGCATTGAGAAATAGTAAAGGAATAGCAACACCCAAACCTAGTACTGTTGCAATCATTGCCTGTCCAATACCCTGAGCCATCAATTTTGGATCACTGGAACCAGATGCTGTAATACTGTCGAAGGTCAGGATCATCCCGATAACAGTACCAATCAGACCTAACAACGGACCAGCAGCAACCGCTAAGCGCAAGAAAGATTGGAAGCGTTCTAGCTTTGGAAGCTCTCGCAATACCGCTTCAGAAATTCGAAGCTCAACAACCTCAGCGCGTTCATTAATAAAATTACGGTTTTTATCGCCGGTTACCTCAATAAGCATTCGTCCAAGACAATTGTTTTTGATAGGTACATTTAATTTCTTTAATTGCGAAGCAACGGCGGATCTTGCCATAAAGAGGTAGACATATTGAAAGAGAGCAACCAATACACCAATACAACCAACAAAAACTATTACCCAACCTACTACTTCTCCATTCTGAATACGCTCTATCACATCAGGCCGCTCAACATACAAGGAAAGTAATGCACCCCTAGCTGGATCAACCATTGCACGTATATAGCCAGTGTCTTGAGTAGAATTTTGAAGATCAGACGCAAGTGTCATCAAGGCTTTTTCAGCCGGTTGTCGGCTAATAGTGGCCAAGGTACCTTCACCTGTTAAGTAGCCTAGATATTCATTATTAGCTACCGCTCCATAGGATCCAATTCGTACGATTTCTTCTTCTATTGAAGTTACTCCATCAGCCTGCAAAACTGGAGATTTATAACGGGTTACTTCTCCGTCTGCTTTCATTTCGCCCATCAATTCAAACCACATTCTCTCGAGATCAATGATTGATGGTAATGCGGTCGATGAAGCTATTCTGCGCATAAAATCCAAACGATTTTCTTCACCAGCGGCAAGAACTATCTGAGTATTGATTAACGAATCTGTTAAAACACCAGAAGCATCGCCCGCAATCTGCCTTGTTACACCAAATAACTCGCCCAAATTACCTTGGTTTACGCGCAACAACTCATTGATTTCATCTATTCTTATTCTGTTATCGCCAATGCGTGTATTAAGAGTGTTACTTAAATTTTCTGCAGTATTACGCTTGGCTAAAGTGTCTTTATAAAGTTTATCCTGTGCTTCCTTAGCAGCACGAAACGTTGATTCCCGTTGCGTAGCAATTTTTGCTTGTGCAGACGAATCTGCACGAACTTTATCCATTAGCTCATCAAGGGTTAACGCTGTGGCGTAGCCAGCCACACCGCTTAAGCAGGATACGACAAATACTGATATTAACTTCGAGAATAACATTCTGTACTTCATGCTTATTTTCTTCCCTTTATTCTTCTGGCAAATTGTATAAACAAAGATTTTAAGTGGATTTTTATTTCCAATTTACAATTAGCGGACTTTGCTTTCAATTAATTGAATATAGCCATTTGCTGTATTTTTTTGATTATCTGACGACCGAGCACGTTCTAAAAACGTACGAGCTTCAGTATATTTTTCCTGGTTATACAGAGAGATCCCAAGCATGAGCTGTGCATAGGCTTGGTCTCTTAAATCCCCTTTATCCAAGCCACTTTTAATTGCGACGGCAGCGGCATCCCATTCCTCTAGTTGCATATTGACTTCACCAAGCCGAACATAGGTATTACCGTTTTCGGCAAGTTTCGCTGCACTGTTCAAAACCGGTAAAGCGTTTTTATATTCTCTTGCAGCAACCCAGGAATTTGCCAAGCTTTCGTAATATTTGACATCTGTTGTAATCAGTTTTTTATCGCCAGCATCAGCTAATACTGTAGCAGCAGCGAAGGGCATATCTTGCACCATCATCATGTCTGCAAGACGACGCAGTTCCGCGTCTTCAGTCAACATACCTGAATAATAGGCAAATTGCATAATGACCAAGGCATTTTCAAAGTCTTCTAATGTTGCATATACAGAAGACAGCTGTAGCCAATAAACTTTTTTGTCTGGAAATAAATTTACCATCTGCTTAAGAACCACCAAAGCACCTTGGTAATCTTCTTTTTGGAGCAATAGAGCCTGTACCAGCTGTAACCAACTTTCTTGTGGGGGACTGGTTAGCTCTACTGCTTTTCTAGCATGAGGCAGGGCTTCATCAAATTTGTCCTGCGAGTAGTAAGCTACGGCCAACAAATAATAAGGACCAGAAGTGACCGTAGGGGTGGATGCAATCCACTTCTCCATGGCAGCAGCACCTTCTGGCCATCTTTCTTCAGACATAAACATCTGAGCTATCTGATATCGAGCTTGCGAATCTTCTTGTTCGTTCAAGCCGCCTGAATCAATAGCTGCCTGCATGTGAGCGCGCGCACCATCAAAATTTTCTTCACCAAAATCTAGTGATGCCAGCATCTGTTCAACACGGCTTTTCTCGTAGGGGCTCAACCTTTCCAGTTTCAATTCACCTAACTTGGCCCTTGCAGCTGCATTGTCGTCTGCATTAAGAAACTCGATAGCTTCGGTGAGAATCTCTCCCGTACGGGCGTCAATTGTTGGCCCGCTACTAGCTTCTTCATCATTTTTACCCGCACGCCCACCACCTTGAGCAAATAATGTTTGAGACATAGCTAAAGCAAGAAGAAAAAAAACAACTGTTTTAGAAAATGTATTAGATATTTTGGTAAACATGATTTATTCGTCCTCAAGTTGGAAGCGGAGGATCGTTTGAACGCCCTTTCGTTGTACCGCTACCGCACCCTCGACTTTGGGGTTATAACGCCAACGAGTTATCGCTTTAATTGCAGCATCATCAAAAACATTTTTTGGGCTAGAATCTACCACTGTAGCATCAATCACCGAGCCAGTTTCACTAATGGTAAATTGAACCTGAACCCAACCTTCGATGCCTCGACTCAAAGCTCTTGGTGGGTAATCAGGATTAATCCTGACCAATGGTATTACATCACGATCATTGCCAGCAGAAAGGCTCATTCCCGTGGTAGCACCACCCACATCTATTGTTGGTGCCAAGGTCACTAAATTTCCATCCACACCACTGTCTGAGACATTGATAGAGGGTGTTTCAGGAACAACAGGAGGTCGCTCTAGCTCTACTTCAATCTCACGCAGTGTTTCAGTAGCTGAATCCTGACGCATACGGGTAAATTCAATTTGTCTTGCCTCAATCGTATCGATTTCGAAAGCGACATTGGTAAGTGAATACAAGGCCCAGAACAAAGTTGAATTCAGTAACAATCCAATTGCGATGGCTATAGGGAAACGAAGTCCTGTTAAAAATGACATGGATTAACCTCCCGTAGGTGTTGCTGCAATAGAAACTTCTCTGATGCCACCCTGCCGGATTTCATCCATTACTCGCGCCAAGACACTTGCCTGGGATGCCTGATCCGCCACAATAACTGCACTATCATCAGGTCTCTCAATATGTAGACGTTCGATAACGCCACGCACTTCTCGCAAATCTACTTGCTTACGATCCATCCAAATATCTCCGTTTTCGCGTATAGCAACCAAAATGTTGCCGCTTTCACGATGTTCTGCAGTGGAGGCATTTGGGCGAACAACTGTTACACCGGCCTCTTTGATAAAGGAGGTGGTGATGATAAAAAATATTAGCAAGTTGAGAACGAAGTCCAGCATTGGCGCGAGGTCAATGCCATGATCTTCACCTTCATTGGAGCTCAAACGATGTGATTTCATTTTTGGTTACCTGATACAACTAGCCGGAGGTACTAAAAGTAATATTAAAAATTCCGCCCAAGCGAACCTGGTCAACAACACCCATGATGACCCCGGTTTTAGCCGCATCATCTGCAATTATCAGCACACCAGTTTCTGGATTAATCGCTTTAAGGCGCTCAACATTGGCACGTACCGCACGCACATCCACTACACGGTTATCGACAAAAATATCGCCCGCATCAGTAATTTGTATTTGGATACTGCTACCTTCAGAGTTTGATTGCTGCAACTCGGTGGGACGATTAACCGACAAGCCAAATTCTTTTACAAAAATAGCTGTGATAATGAAGAAAATCAGTAGGTTCAGCACAAAATCCAGCATGGGCGCAAGATCTATCCCATGCGAGGAATCGTGAGAATCAGAATTATGTCGACGCATTCTCATAATCAGAAGCTCAATTTATCGGAGAGTATTTCGGTTTCTGTTCGTGCACGGGTTCGGAAATAATGCACTGGATATAATCCACTGATGCTTACTGCTAAACCAGTCATTGTGCAAATCATCGCATGTGAAACGCCGCTTGCCATGGTCTGTGCATCAGCTGATCCACGTAACGCCATTGAATCAAACACTTCTAACATGCCACTTACAGTACCCACCAAGCCCAACAAAGGAGAAAGCGGCACCAATACCTGCATAATCGGAAAGCCATTGTTCATAGCGGCATTTAAGCGTGAAATCATCATGCGCCTGATCTGTCTGGCACACCATGAAGTATGGTCAGCGCGTGCATTCCACTTGTTGGTTAACTCTTTGGATCGCGAAGGTAAAACCGTCACAAAGTACAAGTACCGCTCTAAAATAATTGCCCAAAGCAAAACGCCTGAAGCAAAAATTCCGAACACGAACGGGCCACCTTCACCTACCAGTGAAAGAACAGCTGCATACAGATTGAATTGCTCAAACATGTTTACGCTTCTCAATGTTTTCAGCCAGAATTCCAGTGCTTTGTTCATCAAGAATTTGCACAATGGAGCGCGACAAAGAGTTCAGTAGAGCGCCAGCAAACAACAGCGGTACCGCTATGCCGAGACCCAATACAGTTGCAATCATGGCCTGACCAATACCGTTAGCCATCAATTTAGGATCGCTAGAACCGGACTCGGTAATACTTTGGAAAGTAATAATCATACCTACTACAGTTCCTACCAGACCCAACAAGGGACCCGCCGCAACCGCTAGCCGCAAGAAAGGCTGAAACCTTTCCAAACTTGGCACTTCTTTCATTACAGCTTCAGATATACGCAACTCAGCCACTTCTGAATCTTCTTCAATTTTGCCGCCATCACCTTTGAACGACAGTAGTACTCGTCCCAAGGCATTATTATTTATGGGTTTTTGAAGATTTTTCATTTGTGCTGTAACTGCCATTCTTGACCTAACCAGATAGATCAACTGGTAAAAGAAAGCTAACGAACCAAGCGTACCAACTACAATAATGATGTAGCCAACCTCTGCGCCTTTCTCAATTCTCTCTCCAATGGTAGGTCGTTCTACGTATAGGCTGGTCAATACACCTCTAGTCGAGTCCACTACGCCCGTTACATAACCCTGGGTGGCAGAATGTAATTGCGCCGCATCTGCCAGAAATTCTTCGGGCAGTTGACGTGGCATTATGCTTAACCGAGACAGATTGGGAATATAAGCTAGAAATTGACCATCAGCAGTTGCCGTAAAAGGACCAATACGCACAACCTCAGCAGTAAGCGCATCACCGTTAGGCTCTACAACAGTACCCGTGTAGCGAGCAACCTCACCACTTGCAGTCATTTCGCGCTGAATTTCGAACCAAACACGCTCAAGCTGTGCTATTGACGCAATTGTGTCTTGCTGTGAGAAATCACGCAAAAACGCAACTCGACTGTCTTCGCTGGCATATTGCGCATTGACCAATGATTGCTCAAGAATCGTTGAAGAATCACCAGCAACTTGACGCGCTAGGCCAAACAACTCACCCAAGCCCAAAGTATTAGCTTTTTCACGCATCTCGACATTCAGCGTACTGATTTGCAAATCATTAGCCGAAAACTGATTGGTTTTTTCCTGTACAGCCGCCTGAATCTGGGTACGGGTGGCGGCCGCTTCTCGCATTAACCGCTGCTGGTCAGCAGCTGCAGTGGCATTAAATTCGGTAATGCGTTGCTGGAAAAGTGCGGTCTCAGCTTCACGAACCGACCGAGCTTGATCAAGCACATCATTCAGAGTCTGAGCTTGTGTTGCTGCGCTCAAAACTACCGACGACAGCAGAATTACACTGCTACAAATATTAAGAATTCTATTGTTCATTAACGAACTCCCTGCGGCGCAGGAACTGGTACACGCAACAAATCTGGAGCGCCTTCCTGTCTTGCCACTGCTAATGCAGCTGTAACGGATTCAGTGTAAGACTCATCTTCAACCCAAGCTTTAGCTTGAGCATCATAATAACCAGTCTCGGTACCATCTAAGGTTTGATACATCAGAGAAATTCGGCCCAATCTTACGAACTGAACAGTTCTGGCTTGAGCACCTTCGCCAAGCATACCATTGTAGGCTTCCAGAGTTCGGCCAAATTCCAGCTCAATCTGATAAGCCTCAAGGATACGACGGTATTTTTCTGAGATGGCAACATCTGATCTACCCATGAGCTCCTGCAGGTTACGTACACGTGTTACGCGCTCATCAATCAGAAAGGGAACGTCAGCCGCAATAAACTGATCAAGAGTTGCAACCATGCGCTCCATAAGAGGCAAAACTTCTCGGTTGGTAGTTTCAATTTCAATTAATTGCGTTTGAATAGATGCTATTTCTGTTTGCTGAGCACTTATTTGCTCTTGCAGC
>CAIMTR010000411.1 GCA_903844415.1 uncultured Gammaproteobacteria bacterium | reverse complement strand
GTCAACACTTGCAGCGAAGCGTCATTGAGACTGGAACGGTAGTCCCCTTCGACAGCATCGGGATTGGAAAGTGTAAAAAGACGATCAAACAAACGTACTTCAGCAGCAATAGAAGCAGCGGCTGGCACCCAGTGAATCACTCCTTTGATCTTACGCCCCTCGGGATTGCTACTAAGGGTTGTAGCATCATGGCTGCAATGTAGCTCCACAATGTTTCCAGCTTTATCTTTGATCACTGACTCACATTTGATTACATAAGCACCGCGTAATCTCACTTCGCCCCCGGCAACCAACCTTTTAAAACCGGGCTGCGGTACCTCTTCGAAATCATTGCTATCAATAAAAAGTTCGCGCGTAAAAGGAATTTGTCGTACACCCATCGAGGGATCTTTAGGGTGACATGCAAGAGTCAATATTTCCTCTTTCTCTTGGGGATAATCAACCAGTACAATTTTAAGTGGCCGGAGTACGCCCATAACGCGTGGCGCAGTACGATCCAAGTCTTCCCGCAAGCAATGCTCCAGCATGCCTACATCCACAGTACTGTTAGATTTAGTTACACCAACCATCTCACAGAAATTGCGAATCGAGGCGGGGGTATAACCACGGCGCCGCATACCTTCCAGAGTTGGCATACGCGCATCATCCCAACCGCTAACCAGTTTCTCATCCACCAGTTGTTTGAGCTTGCGTTTGCTCATCACTGTGTAATTGATATTCAGACGAGCAAATTCTATTTGTTGCGGATGACAGGGGATATCAAGTTGATCGAGTACCCAGTTGTACAGCGGGCGATGATCTTCAAATTCCAGGGTACAAAGCGAATGTGTAATACCTTCTAAAGCATCGGAAATACAATGAGTGTAATCATACATCGGATAGATACACCACTTATCACCAGTCTGATGATGATGTTGGCGACGGATACGATAAAGCACCGGATCGCGCATATTGATATTAGGGGATGCCATGTCAATTTTTGCGCGTAATGAATAGGACCCATCAGCAAATTCAGCGTTGCGCATACGCGTAAAGAAATCAAGATTTTCAGCAACTGAGCGGTCACGATCTGGACTATTACGGCCGGGTTCCGTCAAAGTGCCGCGATACTGCCGTGCCTGCTCAGCTGTAAGGCTGCAAACATAGGCTTTACCCTGTGATATCAGGCTTACCGCAAAATCATACAATTGATCAAAATAATTGGAGGCATAAAACAATCGATCCTCCCAATCAAAACCCAGCCAGCGGATGCTGGACTGTATAGATTGCACATACTCGAGGTTTTCTTTTTCGGGATTGGTATCGTCGAAGCGCAAATTACATAAACCCTGAAATTTTTGCGCGGTACCAAAATTTAAACAAATAGACTTTGCATGACCAATATGTAGATAACCATTAGGTTCGGGTGGAAAACGGGTGTGAACCCTTCCCTGATTAAGGGTCGCATTTACGTCACTTGTAATGATCTGATGGATAAAATTTGCGGGACTGTTAGGGATGGTTGGGGCGGTAGGTTCAGACATAATAGAAAGCTTCTTTCTGGACTCAAACAAAGCAGGTATTATAGCTTCGTTCTGCATATCTACTAACGATGCTGTGTTAAAACTTCTCCGGCTTCAAACGATCAATATACAGACTCTATACACACTCTCAACCTGTTGCTCACTAAAAGGTAAATAATGATCACATTTCACACCAACCACGGCGATTTCGTCATCGAGCTTGATTTTATCAAAGCACCCATCAGCGCCCTTAACTTTGTAACATACGCCAAAGAAGGTCATTACAACGGTACAATTTTTCACCGTGTTATCAATAATTTCATGGTACAAGGCGGCGGTTTTGAGCCAGGTATGAAAGAAAAAAGAAAATTACATCCAGTAATTCAGAATGAAGCCGACAATGGCTTACGCAATCTGACCGGCACCGTTGCCATGGCCCGCACCTCAGAGCCACATTCTGCATCATCACAATTTTTCATCAATGTGAGTGATAACACCTTTCTCAACCATACCAGCAAAAGCAGCCAAGGTTGGGGTTATGCAGTGTTTGGCAAAGTGACGGATGGCATGGACGTGATCAACCTTATCAAGCAGTGTAAAACTGGTTCAAAAGGTGGCCATCAAGATGTGCCCGTTGAAGATGTGGTGATCAAAACTGTTACTGTAGATGAATCCAAACTCCCAACTTAATCACATATTGCTGATCTCCGATCTGCATCTGGACACCACTAGGCCTGAATTGTTGCAGGCCTTCTTCACCTTTGTTGCTACCATTGCTATACGCGCCAAGGCTCTTTACATCCTGGGTGATTTTTTTAATGTTTGGCTAGGTGACGACGACGACACCGACCTACACCGGGAAATCAGTCAGGCCCTGCTACAATTATCTCAACAAGGTACCGCTGTATATTTCATTCATGGCAACAGGGATTTTCTGCTCGGGCAGAAATTTGCCTCTGCCTGCGGTGCCTCTCTAATCTACGAACCCTATGAACTGGAATATCTAGGAAAACACTATCTGTTGTTACATGGAGATGTGTTGTGCACCGGCGATACTGATTACATACAATTTAGAACTTTGGTGCGTAATCCCCAGTGGCAACAAGAATTTCTGCAACGGTCACTGGCAGAGCGACGGGAGTTTGCTGCCAAAGCGCGTACCATAAGCAAAAATATGAACAGCAATAAAGCAGAAGATATTATGGATGCCAACCAGGATGCTGTTGTCTCTCTGCTGCTTACCTACCCGCGCGCGACACTTATTCATGGGCACACCCATCGTCCTGCCGTCCATGAATTTAACCTGGCACAAACTCGCAAACAACGTATTGTGCTGGGCGACTGGGATGCATACGGCTGGTATGTGCAATTAAATGCAGATGGTGCACAGCAAACCCGTTTCAACCTACAAACCGGACAACCTGTGCCATGACAAACAAACCACTTTATCGCTCCCTTTATTTTCAGGTCATCGTTGCCATAGTGATTGGCGTTGGCATCGGCCACTTTTATCCCGGCAGTGGCGCAGCTATGAAACCACTAGGTGATGGTTTTATCAAACTGATCAAAATGATGATCGCTCCGATTATTTTCTGCACTGTGGTAACCGGCATCTCAGGCATGGAAAATATGAAAAAAGTTGGTAAAACAGGTGGCCTGGCACTTCTTTATTTTGAAGTAGTCAGTACTGTGGCGCTCATAATCGGCTTATTGATGATCAACATCATCAAGCCCGGCGTTGGCATGAACATCGATCCAAGCACGCTCGACACAGCAGCTGTCACTGCCTATACCGGGCCTGCCAATCAAATGTCGACTATAGAATTTATCCTCAATGTCATTCCTTCCACCTTAGTCGATGCTTTTGCCAAAGGCGAAATTCTGCAAGTGTTGCTCATCTCGGTCTTATTCGGGTTTGCCCTTCATAAAATGGGTGGCCGAGCCTCAATTATTTTTGATTTCATCGAAAAGTTTTCTCAAGTATTGTTTACCATCGTCGGCTTTATTATGAAAATTGCGCCGTTAGGTGCCTTTGGTGCCATGGCGTTTACCATTGGTAACTATGGCATCGATTCCTTGTTTGCCCTCGGTAAATTAATGGCAACTTTTTACCTCACCTGTCTTTTATTTGTTTTTGTTGTGTTAGGACTGATTGCCCGCAGCCACGGCTTTTCTATATGGAAATTTATTCGCTATATAAGAGAGGAATTATTGATTGTACTTGGCACTTCTTCATCCGAATCGGCCTTGCCACGCCTAATCGCTAAATTAGAAAAGTTGGGAGTGCAGAAATCAGTAGTGGGTTTGGTAGTACCCACCGGCTATTCATTCAATCTGGATGGGACATCCATTTATTTGGCGATGGCGGCAGTGTTTATTGCGCAAGCAACTAATACTGATTTGACGCTGATGGACCAACTGGGCTTGCTCGCCGTTTTATTGCTCACTTCCAAAGGGGCAGCAGGTGTTACCGGCAGTGGTTTTATTGTTTTGGCAGCTACCCTGTCTGCGGTTGGTCACGTGCCTGTAACGGGCTTGGCATTGATTCTCGGTATAGACCGTTTTATGTCTGAAGCTCGGGCACTAACCAACTTGATTGGCAATGGTGTAGCTACTATTGTAGTGGGCAAATGGACTGACGATCTGGACAACATTCAATTGCAGAAGGAATTGGAAAATGGCAATTAACAAACCTCATAACAAGTGCTCTATATGCCCGTCGCTGTCATAGCAAAGCTGAGTGTTAAATTGGACCAGCTGTCCGAATTTGAATCTGCGTTTGCCCTTTACCAGCAAAAAGTTCGCACATTGGAAGCTGGCATTCTTTTTTTTCACCTGCATAAATCACGAGAAATAGCTGGTTCTTACACCGTGCTGGAACAATATACCAATGACTCCGCATTGAATATTCATCGTAACTCTGATCACTACAAAGCCATTCCAGCAACATTTGGCGCTTTTATGGCAGGTCCACCGGATATTCAAGTACTGGATAGTGTAGGTTGATTTATGAAACTATTTATCCAAACAAACCCGCAATTCAACAATAGGAGAACCACCATGAAATTACGACTTGCCATAAGTGTGATTACCTTGCTTACCAGCTTCAACGCTGCCGCCCAAGCGCCGGCTGCACCTGCAGTTCCTGGCCCATTTAAAGCAGGTGAAGCTCTTGCCACAATAAACGAAGCTGGTTTACCCACACCGATGTCGGCTAATGTCAAAGTATATGGTGCCATTGTATATTCCGAGAGTTGCACTTTTGACCCTGTCCGCAACTTGATCCTTGCCATGAATCAAGGTGCGGCTGAAAACGTTGCACCAAACGATGCTTTTGTATCCTTACTCAATCCAGATGGCAGTGTACATACTGCTAAATGGATTGGTGCCACGCGTGACAGCCTAACTTTCAATCAACCACGCGGCAGTGCCATCAGCAATGGCGTGCTCTACGCACTTGATGAAAATACCTTGCGCTCTTTTGACCTTGCCACAGGTGCTCCAATCAAAGCCGTGGAAGTTGCCGGTGGCACTTTTCTCAATGGCATTGGTGTTACTGCTGATGGCACTGCCTACATTTCTAATACACGCATGCCTGAAACCATTCTCAAGGTTACCCCAGATGGCACAACTTCAGTTTTTCTAGAAGGAGCTCCATTGGCAGCGCCAAACGGTGTTGCGATCGATAATGACGGCAATATTGTGGTAGTTAATATCGGCAACAACAGCGTACTGACTTTCAATCCTGCTGGTGAACTGATCCTAACCGAAAATGCGGTGGAGGGTGGGAATGATGGTTTGGTGATAACCGAAGACGGGACCAAATACACCAGCAGTGTGCGCTTTGGCAGTGTGTCGCGCATTCGCCCAGGACAGGCTGCTGAAGTTATTGCTTCTGGCATCCCGAGTGCCGCATCCATGTGTTACGACTCTGTGCAGAAGCAACTTGTTATTCCATTAAACCCTAACAATGCTTTGGCGTTTATTAAGCTGCAGTAAATTAGCACTTGCCATTGCGCTAGCAGCTAGTCGGGGTAACACACCAGTTGCCTTACCCTGACTTTATTACGTTTAAATTTGACTAACAAATTGTAACAACCCCAACAATTTTTTAACGCATAAAATACCGCTCAAAGTGCGCTTGGCTCAGCACCAATAATTCTTCATTGATTAACAACAACAAATCACGCACATCCTGGTCCTTGAACTCAACATGTAATTCAACGCCTAATTCACTCAAGGTTTTGATGCGATAAAGGTATTTCTGCAACAGTTGATGCAACCAAAAAAAAGGTGACAGATCGGGATCGTAAAAGATGCGCAAATCCTGGAGTACTTCTTCCAGTTTGGCCTGGCTGACAATTCGAAATTTATTAGCCATCAATTGACTGGTGAATTGGTTGATGCGCGCCTGCACCGCTTGTTTCTGTGGTTCGCTATAGCTGTTCCAGTTGATTACTTCTACACTTAAGCGTTTACAGCCACGACAGATTTTGTCGCCAAACGAAGTGGTTGAACAAATACCAATGCAGGGAGTGCGGACAGCTTTCATGGGTGTATTGTAATCATTGATTCAGACTTACATAAGCCCTTTGCTGTGGTTACCAGAAGATCTTTACAGTAGAATAAAGCCCTGTTTTTCCACCTAAAACCTTCCTTTTGTTGAGGTATCCACTGTGTTAGAAGCCTATCGTAAACATGTTACAGAACGCGCTGCGCTTGGTGTTGTCCCTAAACCTCTTGACCCGCAACAAACTGCTGCACTTGTCGAATTATTGAAAAACCCACCAGCAGGTGAAGATGCATTTTTATTGGATCTGATCAGCAATCGTGTACCCGCCGGCGTGGACGAAGCAGCCTATGTCAAAGCTGGTTTCCTCACTGCAATAACCAAAGGAGAAGCCTTATCTCCTGTATTAAGCAAACTAGATGCAGTTAAATTGTTGGGTACCATGCTAGGCGGGTACAACATCCACACCATGGTAGATCTGCTGGAAGATAAAGAATTAGGGGTAGAAGCTGCCAAACAGTTATCACATACATTGTTGATGTTTGATGCATTTCATGATGTTGCTATAAAAGCTAAAGCAGGCAATGCCAACGCCAAGGTTGCAATACAGGCCTGGGCCGATGCGGAATGGTTTACCTCGCGCCCCGTTATGCCGGAAGTATTAACAGTCTCTGTATTCAAGGTGCCCGGCGAAACCAATACCGATGATCTCTCCCCTGCTCCCGATGCTTGGTCACGCCCTGATATCCCTTTACATGCAAAAGCAATGTATAAGATGCCACGCGACGGTATTACCAATGCCGAACAGCAAATTGAAGAACTCAAACAAAAAGGTTTTCCGGTGGCGTTGGTAGGAGACGTGGTGGGTACTGGTTCATCACGTAAATCGGCCACCAATTCAGTTTTATGGTTTATGGGTGACGACATACCCCACATTCCCAACAAACGTGGTGGCGGTGTGTGTATAGGCAATCAGATTGCCCCTATTTTTTTCAACACAATGGAAGATGCTGGTGCCCTGCCCATCGAATGTAATGTCGGGGGTATGAATACCGGTGATGTTATTGATATACAGCCTTATACAGGCAAAATTACCCGCCACGGCAGCGGTGAACTAGTGTGCGAATTCAGTTTAAAAACAGACATTATTTTGGACGAAGTGCGCGCTGGTGGACGTATTCCATTAATTATTGGGCGTGGTCTGACTGAAAAGGCTCGCGTTGAGTTAGGTCTGGCACCTTCTACTGTATTTGTACGTCCGGCTGGCAGTGTTAGCAGTACTAAAGGTTTTACTTTGGGCCAGAAAATGGTGGGTCGCGCCTGTGGCGTAGAAGGTATTCGTCCTGGTGTGTATTGCGAACCGAAAATGACGACGGTGGGCTCTCAGGATACTACCGGCCCCATGACACGCGACGAACTCAAAGACCTGGCTTGTCTAGGATTCTCAGCTGATCTGGTCATGCAATCGTTTTGTCACACTGCCGCTTACCCTAAACCGGTGGATATCGAAACTCAGCATACTCTGCCTGATTTTATTCAGAACCGTGGTGGTGTGTCGTTGCGACCAGGTGACGGCATCATTCACTCATGGCTCAACCGTATGTTGTTGCCGGATTCGGTTGGAACTGGCGGTGATTCACACACTCGCTTCCCCATTGGCATTTCTTTTCCGGCCGGTTCCGGATTAGTAGCGTTTGCTGCAGCCACTGGCGTGATGCCGCTGGATATGCCGGAATCTGTACTCGTGCGTTTTACAGGCACCATGCAGCCCGGCATCACCTTACGCGATTTGGTAAATGCAATTCCTTACGCGGCCCTAAAAGCCGGTTTGTTAACACTGGAGAAAAAAGGCAAAAAGAATATTTACTCCGGACGTATTCTTGAAATCGAAGGTCTGCCTGATCTAAAAATTGAACAAGCCTTCGAACTTTCTGATGCCTCTGCCGAACGTTCTGCGGCCGGTTGCACCATTAAACTCAACAAGGCTCCTATCATGGAGTATTTGAGCTCCAATGTGGTGTTGTTGCGCTGGATGATAGCAGAAGGGTATGGCGATCCCCGCACACTGGAACGCCGCGCTCAGGCCATGGAAGCCTGGCTCGCCAATCCTCAATTGCTGGAAGCCGATAAAGATGCCGAGTACAAAGCGGTGATTGACATAGACCTCAACTCTATTACTGAACCGCTGCTAGCCTGCCCGAATGATCCCGATGATATCAAACCATTATCGGCTGTAGCTGGCACCAAGATTGATGAAGTGTTTATCGGATCTTGCATGACTAATATCGGCCACTTTCGTGCGGCTGCCAAAGTGCTGGAACAAAGCAAAGGTTCTATCCCGACACGTTTGTGGATTTCGCCCCCTACTAAAATGGATCAGCATCAACTGACAGAAGAAGGAATTTACGGTGTGTTTGGAGCTGCCGGCGCGCGTACCGAAATGCCAGGCTGTTCTTTGTGTATGGGTAACCAGGCACGTGTCGCGGCCAAGTCCACGGTCATTTCCACATCTACCCGTAATTTCCCGAATCGTCTTGGTGATGGTGCTAATGTGTTTTTGGGTTCTTCGGAATTGGCAGCAGTTTGTTCTTTGTTGGGCCGCATCCCGACGCTTGAGGAATATCAAAGTTACATGGGTCAACTTGACACAATGTCGAGCCAAATTTACCGATACCTCAACTTCAACGAAATTGCCTCTTTTATGAAAGGTGCAGAACAAGCCCGAAACATTCCGGTGCAGAATATTGCAGAAGTGAGAATGTAGAGAGATTTTGATAACAACTATTTTTAATATTCGCAATTTTAGCAGCAAGCAATTTTTACTGATTAACAGCTTGTTGAATACGTTGGCGAAGATGGCACTGCAGGCTAAAAACTGCCCAAAAAAGGCAGAGTTTACTCACCAGTAAATGAGCTTTTTTTGGCAGCTTTTAACCCCGCAGACCCTTCAAGGGTAGTTATGCAATAATCTGTTAAGCTCATAATCTGATACTGCTGGTGTATGACATGCTTACTAAACTCAAAAATATTTTATTAGCACTAAGCTACACATCTACAACACTATGCCTAACAGCCCAAATAGTACATGCAGATGTTTTGTTCATTGGTGGCGGTTACCTTGAGTTGTGTTCGATAGCTGCACAAAATCTTGAGGATTTAACAAAAATCGAAATCACTGGTTCAAGGCTTGATATTACTCCAGTTGAGATTTGCACTTTAGCGATCGACAGTGGTTTTTTGACACCAGACCAACGCGCAGGCGCTTACAACAACAGGGGCGTACTCTGGTTCGGACAAGGTGCTTATGTCGAAGCGTTGGACGACTTCGATCAGGCTATTCGAACACAAAATAATTTTGGAAGAGCGCACGTAAATCGTGGTTTCACGCTAATGACAATGCAACGCTGGAGCGATAGCATTGCGGCTTTTGATATTGGCATTTCTCTTGAAGGTCCAGAACCAGAAAAAACTTATTACAATCGCGGTATCGCACAAGAAGAGCTGGGGCATATTCGGGAAGCCTATAATGACTACCTAAAGGCAGCTGAACTTATGCCTGCATGGGAAGACCCCAAACGAGAATTGTCACGTTTTACCACGCGTAAGTCTGTCCAATAACAAGCTGCACACCACCATAAAACCGTATCCACCCACTTCATCAGCATGGATGCTGTTTTGCGCTCTAATTGCACAGGTAGGTAATAACCTAGTTGAGCCGGCACTCTCAGCTAAATGAGCTAAATGATGCATGATGGACACAATGTTCAAAGCCGCGTTATGCTCCAACAATATATAACCCCCAAACATTTAAAATAATAATAATTTAACTAGCACCCCCATCAGGAGATCTTATGCAGCGTAGTACTGACCACTTTTTGACCAGCCATGTTGGCAGTCTGCCACGCGACAAAACATTGATGCAGATGATGTTTGCACAGGAAGACGGTGTGCCTGTTGATGTTAGTGCCATGGCAACGCGTGTGTCTCAGTCTGTAGCAGACATCGTGCACAAACAGAAGGTTTTGGGTATCGACATCGTCAACGACGGTGAAATGTCCAAACCAAGTTATGCCACCTATATTAAGGATCGCCTGCACGGTTTTGGCGGCAGTGAAAACTCTTATGTGTTTGACGATCTGGTCGAATTTCCAAATCTAGCGCGGCGTGTAGGTGAAGATCCCTCGCGTCAGCACCGGCATGCGCCTGGCTGTAAAGGCCCCATCACTGTTAAAAACATGGACAGTGTCGATGCTGATATTCGCAACATGCAGGCTGCTGTGGGCAGTGCTGATTTGAAGAACACTTTCTTTAGTGCGGCTTCACCAGGTGTCACTTCAATTTTTTTTAAGAACGAATATTACCCATCTCACGAGGCCTATGTATTCGCCATAGCAGAAGCGATGAAAGCAGAATACGAAGCAATCGCACGTTCTGGCGCCACGCTGCAAATAGATTGCCCTGATCTGGCGATGGGCCGGCATATGAATTCCAAAGGTGTCACTCTTGCCGACTTCCGAAAACGTTCAGCATTGCATGTAGAAGCGTTAAACCATGCTGTAGCCAATATCCCTGCTGAACAATTACGTATGCATTTGTGTTGGGGTAACTACGGTGGCCCTCATCACCACGACATGAATTTTTCTGACATCATCGATATAGTGATGCAAGCCAAACCATGCACAATACTATTTGAAGCCGCCAATCCTAGGCATGCCCATGAGTGGTCGTTGTTTGAAACATACAAACTACCCGTAGGAAAAATCCTCTGTCCGGGCGTCATAGAATGCCAGTCAAACTACGTTGAACATCCACAGCTAATTGCGCAACGTATCAAGCGTTATGCAGACCTGGTGGGCCGTGAAAATGTAATGGCTGCTACTGACTGTGGTTTTAGCATCCATGTCGGCCAGGCAGCGATAGATCCTGAGGTAGTGTGGCTTAAATTAAAAGCACTGGCAGAAGGTGCCGCAATTGCAAGCGCATGGTGTTGGAAGAAATAACAGAGTGACCATTAATGAATGGCTATTTCAACAGCAAGCTTCAAGGTGCGGCTTTTAGTGGCCGGCACTCTGCCTTGTTTACTTTCGCACTGCCAAAGCCCTAGAGAAAGATCACAAACCCTTAATACTGCCTATTGCTGCTTATTGCGCTGCGGATGTTACTGGCAAATCCGCCTGCGCTGCGCGTTCGAAACGTGAGGTCTCAATGTAAAAACGCACTGCAGTGTTGCCTTCATGGCAGGCGTATTCGTACATTTCGTAACTGTTGTCGAGAAACATCGGATAGGCAACCTTGAAAGTACCGCTCGTCAGTACTGCCGGATCTTCGACTGTCATTTCAAACTCGATAGTGTCAGCCCCAGTGCGTGTAAAACGTTCAATAATGCGCATATTCTTGGTTTCTGGCTGCAGCGGGCCGGGCGAACCTGGCACACCTGCGCTAGTCATTCCGACGAGTCCGTTAAAGTTAGTGGTCTCGACCACAAGTGTATTGCCTTCCCAGTGCCCACGAGATTCGCCTAGCCACTGTTCGATCTGCCCTGCAAGTGGCGGTGTACCATTAGTTGGAATAATGCGAGCTTCGTGGGCCATTTCAAGCGAGATTACCACATAGCCGGGTGCCTGAAAGATGCGGATACCATTGTTGTAATTACGTGGCAACATGGAGACTGGCAATCCCCGGGTGATACAACGGTCCCAGGAACTGAAATCTTCGATAGCATTAAAAAGGGTTTGACCAGGATTGTAAGAACTGCGCATGTCAACCTGAAGTTGTTTGCCGTATTCGGTTAGTTCCGGGAAACGACCATTGGGCGGATCTATAATCAAGGAGGTTTGCCGCATGGCCTGCCCAGCGGCATCTGCTTGGGGAATAGCCCCGGTTTGAAAGCGTACGTCGCGTGCATCTATCCGAGTTTGTGCTGCGGTATATTCCTCGTCAGTCAAAGTAAACCTGTTGCCGTAATCAGTGTTCCGCTGCAAAGGGACGCCAATCAAATGATTGATAGGCCAAGTTCCGCGTAAATCGGGTTCGCCCCAGGCAGTTAGCGCTGCTGTCCACTCCGCAGCTGTTGCAGGCATTTGTGCCAAAAACAGAGCGAGGCTGATGCCTCCGAAAACTAGTATTTTTTTTGACATATGCTGTCTCTCTTCAAATCTGCTGTTGTTCGCCCATGGCGATTTAAGGATCAATATAAGCTTACTCGCAAACAAGCTTGTAAAACCACGGTCATCTCGAAAATAATTGTCTATTCCAGATTTTCCTTTATAGAGAACCAATAGACACTCACTGACTACTTTTACATCTATCAGAAGAGCATGCTAAGCTCGAACTCTTTATACGAAGCCACCACTAAAAATAAAGAAGGAGTGAAAGAATGCATAAGCTATTCTTCGCCGCAATTATTTTAACCACATTAATTTTTTCCACCTCAGCCCAGCCGCAGGAGCGATTGCAAACAATCGCAGGCCAACCTAACTTTAATGGCGTTTGGCAGGCTTTGAACACTGCAAACTGGAACCTTGAGGCACACTCAGCCCAGGCACTCGATGACTTTTGGCAGATGGGTGCCATTGCGGCAATTCCAGCCGGACAAAGTGTTGTGCGTGGTGGCACTATTCCATATCTGCCGCAAGCACTAGCTCAACGTGAACTAAACCGTACCACCTGGCCAGCGGCAGATTCAGAAGCCAAGTGTTATATGCTAGGTGTACCCCGCGTCACTTACCACAATATGCCTTTCCAGATATTCCAGAGTGGCGAGGATATCTTGATGGTATATCCCTTTGCTGCGGCCAACCGAGTTATTCACATGAACGATCATTCCGAACCTCCTATTGAGTCTTGGATGGGTAAGTCTAACGGAAGTTGGGATGGTGAAGCTTTAGTTGTGATAACAACCGGTCAAATTGCCAAAACCTGGCTTGATCGTGCAGGCAACCACCACAGTAATCAATTAAAAGTAACCGAGCGTTTTACCTTGCTCAGCCCCAACCACCTTTGGTATGAAGCGACACTCGAAGATCCCCTGACGTATGCTGAACCTTGGACAATCGAGATGCCT
>CAIMTR010000410.1 GCA_903844415.1 uncultured Gammaproteobacteria bacterium | reverse complement strand
GAGGCTCCTAGGTCGCAGTTCCAGGGCAGTGCCAGCGGTTCGGGGTCGCGTTCTGAGCGCACACTGTAAACCCAAGGCTCTTTCAACATGAATTGATCTTCCGTGCTCACAGTTAGCTTTAATCCTTCTCCATCGCGGGTATAACGTTCGGTTACTTTTTTCTGAGTGGATGAAGCTAGTTTGAAATCGGCATTTAGTCCCTGCGGATCGAAGGAAAAGTGCGTGGTTTCCACTATCAGCGCATCACCTTCGTAGCGACCAACAGAATAACCTGTATATAAAAACTCGTTATGTGCTGGTGGTTTGTGTCCGTGATTTTCCAACCATGCGGTACGTACTACGTCATCCTTGCCATAGGTGAAAACAACGCGGTCTTCAAATTGCTCAATCTGATGTGAGTATGGATCGGTCCACATGTGCGGAATCGACATGGGAGCACAATCATACTTTGGCTGGGCAGTTTCATCGATGGCATCTCGATAGGCCTTAGCCCGGTCGGTCAGCAGTTCGTCATCCTCTTCAAGAATCATACAACCAAAGTTCGTACCGTCTTCACATGCCCCCCATTTCCAGACGCCATTTAAGTCTGGCACTTGGGCGGTGGCCGCACTGCTAGGTACGGTTACCCCCACGGCCAGCGCTGTACATGCAAACAGGATGGTCTTTCTTAACTCATTACTTATATTTTTCACGGTCCCCTCGCTTTGATTATTGTTTACTTCTTGCTTTCGGATCGGCAGGCCACCTCGAGCCATTAATGCCGTTCTATTGGTGCTGTCTTGACTACAAACCCTATATAGTCTTTGTCAAGATTACTCTAATTTAATGATGGTTCAATCCCTGAGGCATGCTTTGCGCTAAAGATAATGTCTGATGTACACCTTGGATGTCTAGAATATTGTGAGCTTGCTACCTGAACAAGTCTCTATGGGGCATAGAAACTTCACAACACATATAAAAAAGGCCTGTCATTGGTAAACGACAGGCCTAGTTAGTCAAGACATTGCAGTTGCCTGCTTGTTAGAAATTATAGTTGAGGTTGATGTTGTACCGACGGCCGTACAGGTCGTAAGTGTTGTTGCTTCCACCGTACAACGGTGGTTCGCGGTCGAAAATGTTTTGTATGTTCATACCGATCCCCCAAGTAGCACCGCCTTCCAACTCTTCGGTATAGCCAATCCTGCCGTTGAGCCAGGTCATTGAGGCGACGGTGTTGTCATCCACTTGGATGCCTTCTCTCCACACTCCAGCGGAGTCCCTGAACACGGAATCCACGTATTGTGCCTGCAACTGAAATGAAAGCTTGCCGATGCCGTAAGTGCTAGTGAGGTTAGTGGTCAGGTCTGGCATGCCAATAAAGCCGGATTTGTTGAGCGCTGTGGCGTTTGGAGCCGTGTCGGAACGTTCAAGCGTTCGGCCCGTTAGCCAACGTACCGAAATGTTCTCGTTGTACTGTGAGAAAAAGTCGATGTCTTTACGCAGCGTCAATTCAAAGTCGATACCACGGGTTCGAGCCGCTGCCACGTTCAGGAACACGTCGAGCGCTTGGGTCACACGGCCGGTGGTCGCATCACGAGTGATCAGTGCGCACAGTTGCGGCGAGGCCGTGGCAACACATTCGTTAATGAGGCGTTGCGCGGTGAGGCGCGCCACAGCGTCTTTGATTTCGACGTCGTAGGCATCCACAGACACTGACAGTCCATCAACTAGCGGCGTGAAGGTGGGCTGGTATACAAAGCCTACTGTCCGGGTATCCGCGTATTCTGGCCTTAGGTTAGGGTTGCCACCCCGGATCGTATTTATGAGAGTGGATTCGCCAGCGAACTTCGGATCGATGATGGTTTCGCCAGAGCCCTGGGCATCGAACAGCTCGGCGAAGCTTGGCTCCCTTACGTCACGCGACTTGGTGAGCCGCAAGCGGAGATCCTCTAAAATCTGTAAATTGCCACCTATCTTCCAGCTGTCGATAGCACCACTGCGGTCATAATTGGAGCGGCGGGCGGCGACGTCGAGGTCGGCTCGCTGGTTGCCGCTGGTAGATTCCCACAGAGGAACGTTAACTTCCGAGAACCACTCCCACACATCGGCCTGCCCACCTATTTTAGGAATACTTGAAAATAGATTAAGCGAGGAACTGGTCGCATAACCTGCGCCCAAGCCGCGTATGCCGAGTGCGGGCACATTGACCATTGGTCCGAGTAAGTCGACATCGAGTGGTGTGGCGGTGGTGATGAACTTCTGGTCACGCCAGGTGAGACCACCGGCAAAACCGATCGCGCCCGCGCCCCAGCCTTCGTATAGCTCACCAGTAACAAGTATTTCGGCAAAGTCTTGGTTAACATAACCAATGTTAAAGCGGTCGGTGCCGACGTAGTCGATAGCCGCTTGACTCATGTTTCCGCTACCTAAGTAATTGAACGGTACACATTCGCTAATCGCTTTAGGTTCCACTGGATAGGGCAGGGGCTGTGTATTGCCCGGCGTACCTGCCGGGATGTAGGGGTTCAGCGGAACATTCGAAATTCTGCCAACCACAGAGGCTTGCAACTGAGCCAGTGTGGGGCTGTATTGCGGCAAGTTCACGCGGCAGACAATCTTGCCGCTAGCATCGCGCACGGCATCCATGCCCAGTTGGGCACGATCGACCTGTAGCAGGTTGTAGGCAGTTGAGTTACGTTTGGATTCACCCTGCTGCCAAGAGGCGCGCATGTTCCAGTCTTCGGCGAACTCCCAGTCGAAGCCGAAGCTGTACTGCCATTGTGTAAAAACGTTTTTACCGATGCGGTTGGAGCCGAGTTCCGGTTTTCCGGCGAACTGCTGGCTGGATTTGTGCACGGCAACTTGCGTCAGTTTGCGTTCGACCATGACCTTACGCACCGCTTCTGGCAGATAGGCGTTGTCGACGGCAATAAGTGGCGCATAGCCATCGGAGAAACTGAAGTTGGCATTGTTGGATGTGTCGTTGGACTCTGTACGACCGATAATTACTTGCGCAAAACCGGTGATGGTGTCCGTGAAATCAAACTGGGCACCGAACAGACTCGAACGGGACACTACTTCCATACCGGTGGGGCCCGCCCCTGTGGTTTCAAAATTGATAGCAGACTCGGGACCACCGGACAGAGTCGAAGTGCTACCTGGGGTCCCCGGTAGAGCCGACGAAGTGCCAAGATTGAAAGGCTCGATGCGGGTACCGTCTTGGCTAAATTTCATCCAATCGAGGGTGGTGTTAGTGGCACGGATCAGCCCAGTTGGCGAGCTGGTGTTAGTTGCTACGTTCATCATGCTCAGGCGCTGTGGACCTGCGCTACACAACACATTGACAACACACCGGGCAGGGTTGGTTGCTGGCAGTGCAGCGGCAGCCGCCCAAGCCGGATTGGTCACGTAGCCCCACATATTTTGGGTTAAATCCCAGCGATTTTTGTCGGGCTGGATTTCATCAATATGGCGCGCTTCGAGCGAACCAATCAAATGCAGACGACCAAAGGCCTTGCCGCCCGCAACGGAGAATTCGACTTGCTTGCCGGTATTGTCGTACGCGTGCATGCCGGTTCCACCACTGATTTTCAAGCCCTCGAATTCGCGGTCGAGTACGAAGTTTACGACGCCACCGAGAGCATCTGCGCCATAGGCTGCGGAAGCGCCGCCAGTCACAACGTCTACGCTACGCATCAATGCGGTGGGGAACATGTCTACGTTTACGGTGCCGCGTTTGTCGGTGGGTACGACCCTGGCACCGTCAAGCAGTGTAAGCGTGCGTGAGATGCCAGCGCCGGTTGATGCGCTATTAAGATTACGGATGTTCAGTGCGCCCGGGCCACCGGAACCCACGGATGGATTACCGCCGTCACCACGCTGCGGCGTGCCATTGTTGAAAAACTGCGGCAGGCCATCAAGCTGCTGCGATATGGTGCTGCCTGGTTCTTGGTTAAACAGTTCCTCTGTAGTGACCGACGTTACCGGTACGGGTGTCTCCATGCCCGACGTTCGCAAAATGCGAGTGCCGGTAACCCGGATTTCTTCCAGTTCTTGCGGCGGTGTGTTCTGCGCCAATGCAACGCCAGAAATGCAGTACAGTGCGGTGATGGCAGTTATTGCGGCGATGGTTTGGTTGAGTGTTTTTCTTTTAAATCCCCGGATTTTGACGTTGATCATGATTTTCCCTCGTTTGGCAAAGCCTTTGTATTATGTAGTTATTATTGGTGTTATTTTGCATCTTTCGATCATAAATCTTTCGCAAACATCTGTTCTATTTCGAGAGCAGGGTGATAAGTGAACGATAAATACGAGAACAATCTGCTTTAAGAATATTTATTAGTAGAACCTAGTGGTCACAATCAAAGCTTACTTTTATTGAAACTAACGGTACTTAGAGGCTATGTCAAAATAATCAATGTGCATTAAAAATGAAATTGCTTGTTTGCTCGTCAAAATAAAGCCTAAAAAATTTTTTATTTACATTGTCTTATATTGTTTTTCAAATTAT
>CAIMTR010000409.1 GCA_903844415.1 uncultured Gammaproteobacteria bacterium | reverse complement strand
TGATCATACTTGTTGCCCTCTGCTTCACCTTGTTTTACAACCTCAGATTTTTTCGTAATAGCGCTGCTATTTACGCCCATGACATTGGTGGGGTGTTATTTGTTGCTTCACTGGCACTATTTTTATTTGCACTGACCGTATTGGTCTTAGCCATGTTGTGCTTTCGCTTTATTGTCAAACCGGCCCTTGCGCTGATATTTATAGGAGCAGCAGCTGCCAATTACTACATGAATACTTTTAATGTGGTAATTGATACCACCATGATTACCAATATCATGCGGACCGACAGGCGCGAAGTGGCCGATCTTATGAGTGTGCAACTGGCCATACAAATTCTTCTATTAGGGGTGCTACCTAGTTGGTTGGTTTATAAAACAACCATAAAGTTCCCGAGTTTTATGCTTACTCTTTTGCAAAGGCTCAAGCTGATTGGCAGTGCTGTTGTACTTTTGTTGGTAAGTATTGCGCCTTTTACGCCCTACTACACCAGCTTCTTCCGCGAAAACAAAATGCTGCGTTATTACGCCAATCCGGTTACGTTTATCTATTCAAGTGTCCGGATTGTCGATATGGCGCTGGCTAGTGTTGAAAATTTGGTGCGAACGCCTATTGGACTTGATGCACATAACCCAGCCTCAGATAGTCAGCGCCAATTGGTAATATTGGTTGTAGGTGAAGCAGCTAGAGCTGATCGTTTTTCTCTCAACGGTTACCCTCGCGCCACCAATACCTTGCTCGCCGAAGCTGGCGTGACCAGTTTCAAAAATGTGTACTCGTGTGGCACGTCCACTGCTTATTCCCTGCCCTGTATGTTTTCCTTGTCTGATCGCACCGATTTTGATTTAGATACGGCAAATCAAACTGAAAATGCTTTGGATGTGTTTACTCATGCGGGAGTCAATGTGTTGTGGCGCGACAACAATTCTGACGCAAAAGGAGTGGCCGAGGAAATTGCATTTGAAGATTTTCGCAGCGCCGATGTGAACAATGTCTGTGATATTGAATGTCGAGATATCGGCATGCTTAACGGCTTGCCTGACTATATCGAGCAACACCCAACTGGCGACATCGTTATTGTATTGCACCAAATGGGCATGCACGGCCCCGATTATTACAAACGTTATCCCAGTAACTTTGAAATTTACACACCGGTGTGCAAGACCAACCAATTGGAAAACTGTACTGATGAAGAAATCGGCAACGCTTACGACAACGCCGTAAGTTATACCGACTTTTTTCTTTCACAACTTATTGTTTTTCTAAAAAATTATGACAATCGTTTTGGAACAGTTATGTATTACATGGGCGACCATGGCGAATCACTAGGCGAAAATGGATTGTATCTGCATGGACTTCCCTACGTGCTAGCCCCCGATATTCAGAAACATGTGGCGTCAATAATCTGGTTTGGTGCAAATTACCCGATTGATCAAAATTTGATACGAGAAAAATTAGATGCTGAACTTTCGCATGATAGTTATTTTCATACTATATTGGGGCTCCTACACATAGAAACTAGCGTCTATGATCCCAATAAAGATTTTCTAAACTCCGCGCGTTGATAGCGATTAATTTGATACACGCTACCAGTTAAAATTTGTAACCCGCTTCAAGTGCCAGTTGGCGGCCACGATCCACAAAGCCGTAATAACTGTTAGTACCAAATGTGCTACCCGACAAAGGCACATTGCCTGCATAGGTCATCACTTCTTCATCACTCAGATTTTTCCCCACAAACGCCACTTGCCAGCGGTCACTTTCCAACCCTACTCTGAGATTTATTTTGGACGTTGCATCGACAAGCATCTTCGGATCCAGATTGTCGTGCACGTTCTGCTCACCACGGAAGTTGTACATTAAACTACTCGCCAAAATCAGACCATTGCTCAGCGGGTGAGCGTGATCTAGCGATAGGCTCATGCTGTGTTTTGGTGTGTACTGACCTCGCATGCCGGTGTAATTACACAACGCTACACCATTGACTACTGCACCGGTGCTTACTTGACGGTTGTAACAGTTACCATTTTTGAAATCGGTAAATTCAAAATCGAGCCAGGAATACGCGTATGCAACTGTCAATTCGTTGGTCGCTGCCCAGCGCCCATCCAGCTCTAAACCTTTCACTTTAGTTTCTTTGGCATTACCCACGTTAAAGCCGAGCGTGCCGTCATACTGACTGACCTGCAAGTTGTCGTAATTGGTAAAAAACAACGCAGCATTTACTTCCAAAGCGCCGTCCAGCAGGCGAGTTTTTTCTCCAATTTCAAATGAGGTAGCACTCTCTTCTTCAAACTCAAATGAAAATGGATTGTTAGCACGAGCATCAAACCCCCCTGCTTTGTAACCCTTAGTAGCAGATGCATAAAGCATACTCTGCTCGTTAAGATCCCACTGCAGGTTTACCAGCGGCGTGAACTGATTTTCTTTACGTTTCCCGCGCAGCGAGTGGCCAGGCAGAAATACACCGGGCGCAGCCTGCATGCCTGCGCCTTGCTGCGTATAAATTTTAAACGCGCCCACATAGACCACAGGAGCAGCTGGACTGGCGGTTGCACCACCTGTAGTAAGGTTAGACAAATTCATATCGCGGAAGGCCGACTTTTCCTCATTGTTGAAACGCCCACCCAAGGTCAAGCGTAGGTTGGTGCTGAGGTTCCAAGTACCTTGCGCAAACAACGCCCAAGCATCATTTTCCTGCTCATTGCGGCGCAATATGCGGGTATTCAAGACCGCCGCCAGTGCCTTTTGCGCCGGATTGGTAGAGGTGGCAGCCAGTGTGCCCAACAGCGATGTCGAATTAATAGTAAAGCCTTCCCTGGAACTCATTTCGGAGTTTTGCAAGTAAGCGCCCGCCAGCCATTCAATACTTGCTCCAGTGGGTGAACTCAGCCGGATTTCCTGACTGAACTGCTCATAATCTTCGCCCAAGGTCACTTCAAAAATATTGGACGGAGTGTAGTCACAGTCACACAACTCATCGAAGTTATATTTCACATTGCCTGTTATTGAGGTCAGCGTATAACCATTCATGTCGTAGTTAAGAGTTAGGGTCACGTTATCCATATCGGTGTTACTGGATTCGTTGGCATTAGCCTGGCGCTGAAAATCCAATTTGGTGTCCATTACCGGTTGCCCAAATGCACGCAACACACTGCTGAAGTTGAGACCTGCTATGGGTGTGGAGCCGGCCGGAAACAGGTTAGGATCATCGCGCACAATTTCAATTTGCCGTCCTTTGGTATCGAAGGTGTTGTTTTCAATCTTGAGTGAAGCACTTAACGTATCAGTGATGTCCCAATCCATGGTCAAGCGCAAGGCATCTTCATCACGCTGTGGTTCAATATTGTTTTTCAAAGTGTTGAGAATATAGCCGTCTTCCTGATACCCGCGATAAACCAAACGGGCGCGGAAATTATCTGCCAGTGGGCCAGACAATATGCCGGTATATTCCTGCTGGTTGGATTCAAATTCGTACAAGGCATTAACGCTAACTTGGACATCGGCTGTTGGTTTGGCCGTGGTTAGGTTTAAGGCACCGGCAATGGAATTTTTCCCCAACAAGGTACCCTGCGGGCCGCGCAGTACTTCCACCCGCTCCAAGTCGAGGAAGGGCGCTCTAATTTGTTGTTGGCGACTGTAATAAATGCCGTCAACATACTGCCCTACCGATTGTTCAAATGCCTGATTATTACCAGAACCAATGCCTCGGATGTACATCTGGGTGCTGATACCAGTTTCGGTCATGCTGATGTTGGGTACAAATTCGCCGATATCAGCAATTTTGTTGATATTGCCAGCGTTGATGCGGGAAGAGTCGACTACAGTTATTGAGATAGGGACGTCAGACAGGGTTTGTGAGCGTTTTTGTGCAGTAACTGTTATTTCTTCCAACCCCGCTTGCGATTGGGCAGCCAGGCTGCCGTGCGTTATTGTGAACATGGAAACTGCGGCGATTGCCAAACCCAAGTTAGTAGGTCTGAAAGTGTGATTTTGCATGTAACCTCTTGGTTATATTTTTATTGAAAGGAAATAGCACCTTATTGGTCATAAACCCAGTTTAAAAATGCGTCCATTAACTCCGTGCCCGGCCCCCGATCCGCCAACTCATGATTTAACATACCGCTCACTGCATAAACCTTGCCTGAACGTGCATTAACATATCCAGCAATAGCCGAAACCTCATCGAGTGATCCGGTTTTTATATGCATATTGCCCCGGGCATCACTCTCTTTTAAACGGTTGCGCATGGTGCCATCCACACCCCCAATGGGCAGCGAGGCTATAAATTCTGGCATCAGGTTAGTGCTGTACCCACGCTGTAAAATTTCCACCATCAATGCAGAGCTGATCCTTTCAGCGCGTGATAAGCCTGCACCATTCTCTAGCACCAGCGACTGGGTATTGATCTTATGATTGGACAGATATTCTTGCGCAGCCTCGATACCCTTAGTAACTGTTGCCGGGGCGCCAAATTTTTCTGCGCCCAATGTGAGCAATAGCTGGCGCGTCATTAGGTTATTACTAAATTTATTAATCGATCTAATCACCTCTGATAATGGTGGTGAGGCCCACACCAATAGCGACTGTTGCCCCGCTGGCACCTGACTTAAGTACACAGCACCACTAAATTCACCGCCTAGTTCTTTCCACAACTGCTGGAACATGCCAAACGCATAAGTGGGCGGATCTAATACTGCACGGGGTAACTGAAACCGGCCACAACGCGCTGGAAAAGTACCAGAAAAAACAATATCGCCAGGCGAGCTTTCCACTTCGTTAAAAACGATGCCGCGCTGAAAACCAGTGCAGCCACCACTTCCCAGTTTTAGGTTGTTGGTGATGTGTAGGTTGGGTAAACGTGGATCAGTGGTGATTACCACATCCACACCATTGACATGTGGAGTAAAAAAGAAGGTGACCGCTTGGAAGTTAACCATAAGTGCATCAGGCAATACGTTGTAGGTTCGACTACTTTGGTTATCGATAGAAGCCTGCTCGCTGACTGTCGCATCGAAATAACTTGTATCAATAATTAAGTCACCCGTGATCTTTTGCACACCTTGCCGTTGTAGCGCCTTGAGCATGTTACGGAAATTTTCTTCAACCAAAAACGGATCCCCACCGCCTTTTATCAACAGATCGCCAGTTAGAGTCCCAGCCTCAAGAGTACCCAGTGCGTAGAGCGAAGTATTCCAGGTGTAGGCAGGGCCGAGCACTTCCAGCGCAGCAAGTGTGGTCAGAATTTTCATGGTGGATGCGGGATTTAATGCCGCAGCAGTATTTACTGCCAGCAGTGGTTGGGAACCATTAATTTCCTGTGCCAGAAAACTATAAGAGTCGGCAGGAAGTTTGTAGCCGTCTAGTACCAACTGGATACCGGCCGGCAAAATGTTATCTGCAGACTGGGCCGCAGCTGTGTGAACACAAACAGTCAGCACCAAAGCTGCAATAACGCGCGAGGTAAATGGCCTTAAAATTTTGCTTGTCAAAGTCAACTCCTGTCCTGAGCAGGCAATGCGTAATCAGTCAATTATTAAGCGTCTGGCGTTTATTGCTATTAGCCTAGAATTTGCAAAAAGGCTAAATTAATCAATGCGGAGCAATTATCATAGTTTTTCCGCTTGCGTTAACCTTAGTTCAGAATTTCGCAAGTTAACATAATGACAACTTCACAAGTGCCGGGAGTATAGGACAGATTCGCAAAACTGCTGGCGATTTTGAGACTGCTCAATTCTGGCATGCCAAAATTCTGGAACTGCCCCGCACTTCTAACAAATAGCCTAGGTATAACCCCTTGCTCAAGGCAAGGTGGGTTGACCCGCCGGCATGTGCTCATCGACAGCGATTGCGTAGAAACCACTGACCGCATAAGTGCTCATGACTGCTACCAGATCCATGGCACCGTGTGAGCCAAACAGCTCCACAGCCTTGGCGAAGGTGGCTGAGTCCATTTTGCGATCACGCAACAACTGGCGGCCGAAGTTAATTACTGCAGCATCCGCAGCCGGTACGCCCGTCAGAGCACCATTATTTCGCACTACGTCAATCACCTTTGGATCAATGCCGGCTTTAACCGCAGAAGGCTCATGTCCATTCCACTCTAGGTTGTAGTTGGTTTCGCGGCAGGCCACCAAAATCGCCAACTCGCGCACGTGGGTGTCGAGCGTGCTGCTCTTGCCGACCGCACCGTCATGCAAATCGAGTAACGCAAGGGCGACAGGGACGTTATAAGTCGCAAACGCCAACGGGCCTGTTATGGTATCGGTCGGGCTCGTCTGCGTTGTGCCTACAAAAATATCAAATAGCCGTTTGGCACTGACATCTGTGTCCTTGCGCTGCACGAACGGTAGCCGCGCCAACGAAGTAGCATTTATATCGGCAGGCGGTTGGGCATAGGCCACTAAAGCACTCGCAAAAAGTAAGGAAACAGCACCAGCACGACAAATCGATCGATTAATATTCATTGCAGACTTCTCCAGTAATGCCACACCTAAGTAGGTGTGGTCGAAATGCTTGAGGGG
>CAIMTR010000408.1 GCA_903844415.1 uncultured Gammaproteobacteria bacterium | reverse complement strand
GTCGGAGGCTCGGTAGATAGTGAAAGGTGCCTGTAAGACTTCCTTGTAGTTAATGTAGCGCCCGAAAGCCGAACCGTTGGTGTTGGTAAACGACGAGAGACGTATACCAATATTTTCATTGTTGAGACTACCGTTAGCCAGATTCTCAGCACGATAGGCTTCAAAGGCCAACAACACTGAACGGAACAATTTGTCAGGTTGCAGAAAATGGCGGTAACCAAAATTTAGGTGGTGATCCTCAATGTCAGTAACGTTTACATAACCCACCGCGGGCATGAAATATTTTTCCACTCTTTTATAGTTGTATAGAGCCTGCCAGCCCTGACTATTAGGCAACACAAAACCAAGGCCATAGGCAGCATTATCGTGTTGCTGTTTGCCTTCTGTAGAGGTTTCTTCGTAAAAGCCCATCGATTCGATAGTGTTGCCGTGAAAACCAGTATTGCGATAACGAAAGTCAGTGCCGATAAGTGTGTTATCGAGATTACCCTGCGGATTGCCGTCAGTAATGATGGCGCCGATTTGGGTGTGATCGCCTACATTAAGCACAGTTCTGCCTACAAAAATGTTCTGCGACTCAACGCTATCAGTTTCGTCCTGCTGGATCACCAGAGTCCCTACATTCCAGTCACCGACGCGCCCGCTGAGTTTAATACCGCCAACAATATCCACTGGCGAGCCAGTCGCACTTAAACCGATTTTGCGCGAGAAAAAAGGTCGCGCATTTTGCTTAGCGGGATTAGATGCTGCGGCAGAGCCGGTACCAGACACAGCGTTGAAACCACCAAAACCTATCTGCCCGAATTCGAAGATATCGACATCACGCAGAAAAAAATCACGTTTTTCAGGAAAAAAAAGGTTGAATCTGGTCAGGTTTACTTGCCTATCGTCTACTTCAGTCGCTGAAAAATCGGTATTAAGGGTAAGTGATGCATTGAGTTGGGGTGTCACTTTATAGAACACATCCAACTGTGGTTCGTAATTATCCCCAGTACTACCAAGCGAGCCAAATTTGCGGCGTCGAGCTAGCGTCATCGATGGCACCACATCGAGACCCATCCCCTGGTGTAAGTCTTCAAGTCCGGTTGCTGTACCTGACACACTAGGATTTATTTCACGGTTGCGTGACATCCACGCAATACTTTCACCGCTACGACGACGTATGCGATTGAAGTTAATACCCCACGAGGTTGATCCAGGATTGAAGGACAGTGTCTGGAAGGGAATACGGATCTCGGTAGTCCAGCCCTGATTATCACGTGCTGACTTTGCTTCCCAGATACCCTCCCAATTAGCTTCAACATCACTGATGTTCTGGAATAGACCATCCCAACGCACACTGTTCGCATTTACTTCGAAACGGTAGCCATTACGACGATCAAGGTAAGGGTCTAGAATTACTGCAAAAATGTCATCACTGCCTAGTGCTTGACCCTGGCGTAGCACACGGTCGCTGATCAGTGTCGGATCACTCTCCCACATCCGGGCACCAATATAAATAGCATCTGGAGTATAAAACACACGTACTTCAGTACGCTGCGTGGGTGTAACAAATTCCCGTGGAAATACCTGATGTAGATCTTCGATCAATACAGCTTGGGACCAGTTAGTATCATCCAGCTTGCCGTCAATCTGTATGTTGCCGGTAAGGCCAGGCAACCTGATATTTTTGCTATCGCTGCCAGCATCGGTTGTGATGATTTGTGCTTGAGCAAAGGCGGGAACTACATTAAAAAAATGAAGAATGAGAAAGACTAATACAGAGCTACGAGCGACAAAAAATACCGACATTTTAATTCCAGAAGCGGGCTGATAATGTTTTTAAATGATAGTGTTGATCACAATAACCCGAGCAAAGTTCGTGGACAATAGGCGGCCGGATGTTTATTCTTCATCGCGTCCC
>CAIMTR010000407.1 GCA_903844415.1 uncultured Gammaproteobacteria bacterium | reverse complement strand
TTGTTGCCGCTCATTTTGTTACTCCACCGATCATCGATTCTTGTAGTAAATATTGCTAGATACTGCCTTTTATTGCGTATGCGATCTTACTCGTGTTGGGTTAAACCCGAATGCCAATCCGTTTACTCTTTATCTATTTTCCCAGTTTGCGTATTTACTCGTTTAAATGCGTCCAGCAATTGTTGTTGCTGGGCAGTTAATTGCATCTTGTCAAACAAATCCGGGCGTTTTTGCCAGGTAATTCCCAATCTTTGCTGCAATCGCCAGAGTTCAATCTGGGCGTGATCACCACTGAGTAACACCGGCGGCACGTTCATGCCGGCAAAACTCTCCGGTCTTGTGTAATGCGGATGATCCAGCAAGTTAGTATTCTTTAAATCATCTTCTCCATAGTTTGAGAAGGAATCCTGCAGCGCTGAATCAGCATCACCAAGTGCGCCTGGCAGCAGTCTTATCATGGCATCTAGCAAAGCCATCGCCGCCAGTTCACCACCACTTAAAACAAAATCACCCAACGAACATTCTTCATCAATCTGGCTAGAAAGCACTCGCTCATCCACGCCCTCATAGCGACCGCACATCAACACCAGATTTTGCCGTTGTACCAACTTGGCTACATGCTGCTGATCCAGCGGCTTTCCCTGCGGACTGAGATAAACAACCCAAGCCGCATGGTTTTCATTAGCGCTAATTGCAGATTTTGCTGCCGTTATCGCCAGACTTACCGGCTCAGCCCGCATAACCATGCCGGGTCCACCTCCGTAAGGCCTGTCATCCACGGATCGGTGCCGGTCACTGGCATAATCGCGTGGATTCCAATAATTCAGTTGTAACAGTTTGTTTCTTACCGCCCGACCAGTTATGCCATATTCACTTAATGCAGTGAACATACCCGGAAACAATGTGACTATACCTATCTTCATAACTTGAATCTGACAGCCATTTTTCACCCAACTGTCCGGTGGCGTCCTTAATAATCTTTTTCCCAGGCTACTTGCAGCAAACCAGCTGCTATATCCACCTTTACCACAACCTGCCCCGTGATGTAGGGAATCAATCTTGTTTCTTTGTCTATGCTGGTGGCAGACGCCTGCACTACCAGCACATCATTGGCACCTGTTGCTAGCATGTGATGCACAGATCCAAGTTCATCGCCACTTTGGTTAAATACCTTCAACCCTTCAAGTTGATGCCAGTAATAACCTTCCTGCAAAAGCGGCAGTGCCGTTTTGGGCTGCAACAACTCTTTACCTGTGTAGTTGCGCGTGTCTTCGCGTATATCGCACCCTACTATATGGCCTACAAACCCTTTTCCCTGGGCTCTGATTTCATCTATTTCGATAACCTGCAAACCTTGTTCAGGATTGCTTCCAGCCGTGAAAAAACTTTTATATTCAAGCAAATTATCGATTGGATCAGTAAACGAAAATAACTTAACCCAACCCTTGATGCCATAAGAAGCACCAATTCGACCCATCACCACATGGGTAGCGGACAGAACATCAAGTTTGTCCACCATACTAACCAGCCAAAGTTATCAGGCTGCTACAGGAAGAGTAGCTGCATCTTTCAACAAGCTGGCAACACGCTCGCTGGGTTGCGCGCCCTTGCTTCGCCAATAGTTAACTCGATCCATGTCAATTCGCAGTTTTTCTTCCTGACCGCGTGCTGTAGGATTGAAAAAACCAAGACGCTCAATAAAACGACCATTGCGCGCACTACGGCTGTCAGCCACTGTTAAATAATAATAGGGGTTTTTTTTACTGCCACCACGTGCGAGCCTGATAGTTACCATAAGTACCTGTATCCGTTACATAAAAGTGAATAAATTATTGCTGGTAAAACCCGAACATTAAGGCCAAGAAATGATCCTTAAGCCCTGACAACTTACAACTGTCAGCCCGGAAAAAAGTGGGGCATTCTAATGGAAAAGCCAAAATATGGGAACTAGTAAATTGCTGTAGTCTTGATCGAATTAATCGCCCGATGGGCTGGGCAGATCTGTAGAAGCCATGTTTAAACTTGGAATATGTGAATTTCAAACCGAACCCCCGCCAAGCTTTGCCTGGCTTGATTCAAAATGGACGAAGCACATGCCCTAGTCCTGGCTCCGCCACTGCAACAACAATCACATTCCCGGGAAGCGACCACCCGGAGGCATACCACCGCCTGGAGTGAGTTTATTACCCAATCCACGCATCAGATTAGTGAGACCTCCCCCTTTCATTTTCTTCATCACTTTTTGCATTTGTTTGTGCTGCTTGATTAATCGATTCAAGTCTTGAATAGAAGT
>CAIMTR010000406.1 GCA_903844415.1 uncultured Gammaproteobacteria bacterium | reverse complement strand
GCCAGCAAGTCGGCAATTTGGTTGGGCCACACCCCAAACTGTTGTTTGACTCCATGCTGGTCGAGCAAATTGCTGCGCGCAAAATCCCACCACTGATCGTGTTCTCCAAGCACAAGTTGTGTTAGATCTTTATCGGCACTGACAATAGTTATGGCAAAACCCTGCTGCCGGTAATGGGCAGCTAGCGAACCGATAATGTCATCTGCTTCAAATCTGTTGCTGCCAAACTCCGCTATCCCCACGGCTCGGCAAAAAGCCCGGCATGCTTCGAACTGATATTTCAATTCTGCGGGTGCAGGTTCGCGATTAGCTTTGTAGGCGGGGTAGAGCTCCTTACGATACGAGTTGGTCTGGCTAGCATCAAAAGCACACGCAATATGTTGCGGTTTTTTTTGCTGTATCAATTGATAGATAAAATCACTAAACCCAAACACTGCATTGCACGGTTTTCCGTTACGATCTGTGATTGAAGTGTCGTAGATATGCCAGGCACGAAAGATATAGATGCTGGAATCGATGAGGTAAACGCGGGGTAAAGTCATGTGGATTAACATCCTGATATTTCGTTTGGGTAGCATCAAAGTTTATGCTCCGCTTATAACAACTGAAATATCAATTAATTCAGTTTTAAATCAAATTCATCCGCATCCATCCAAGCCGGAAATTTTTCTCGCCATATTTGTAACTCCTGCATCGAAATGCTGGAGTTGAACACACCCGGAGTTGTTGTTGCCTGCATAATTTCTGTGCCTTGCGGATTGATCACAGCGCTATGGCCAAGGTAGTCCAGATTGTAGCCATCAGTACCAACACGATTAACACCGGCTACCCACGCTAGATTTTCAATGGCACGGGCTTGCAGCAAGGTACGCCAGTGTTGATTACGTGCTGCCGGCCAGTTGGAGACAAATAACAAGAGATCATAAGGCTCCGCGTTGGTGTAACGACACCACACCGGGAAACGTAAGTCGTAGCACACCAGCGGCAAAATGCGCCAACCGCGCCATTGCACCAATAATTTCTTACACCCACCGATGTAGCGCTTGTCTTCTCCGAGCATTCGGAACAGATGGCGCTTGTCATAGTGTTCTACGCTGCCATCAGGTTTGACAAATAACAAACGGTTGTAACGCTTGCCGTCCACAGTGACTGCAATACTACCTGTGATTGCGGCATCCACTGCCTGCGCCATATTTTGCATCCATAGCAGCGTAGGGCCTGGGTAGTCTTCGGCAACAGCTCCGGCGTTAGTGCTGAACGCGCTGGTAAACATTTCTGGCAGCAAGATGAGGTCGGTTAGCCCAGCGAGCGGCATTAACTGTTGTTGCAGTACATGCCGGTTTTGCGCTGCTGCTTGCCACTGCAGATCAGTCTGGATCAAAGATAGTCTGAGCTGTGTCATAGTCAGTGTTCCAGATTAACTCCAGAGTGCATCAGCATGATGGGCGATATGATCAGCTATAAAACTGGCGATGAAGAAATAGCTATGATCGTACCCTGCGTGCAAACGTAGAGTGAGTGGATGTTTAGCGGCATTGCAGGCCGCTTGCAATAATTCCGGCTTCAACTGGTTGAGCAAAAAATTATCATCTTGCCCTTGATCTACTAGGATGTGTAATTTTTCCTCAGCCCTCGCCAGCAGTGCGCAAGTGTCATAGTCTGCCCAAGTGTTCTTGTTACTGCCCAAATAATTGCCTAGAGCTTTTTCTCCCCACGGACAGTTCATTGGTGAGGAAATTGGGGAAAAAGCTGACACAGCTTTGTATTTGCCTGGATTTTTTAGCGCGATGGTGAGCGCACCGTGGCCGCCCATCGAATGTCCCATGATGGAACAGTTGCTGGTATCGAGGGGCAGGTCGCTGCGGGCCAGCACATCAGGCAATTCCTTCGTTATGTAGTCATACATATGGTAATGCTTGGCCCACGGCGTTTGGGTGGCGTTCACATAGAAGCCAGCTCCGAGACCAAAATCCCAAGCTTTATCAGGATCGCCGGGCACACCTTCACCGCGGGGACTTGTATCAGGGCACACAATGGCAACACCCGCATCGGCCGCATATTGCTGCGCTCCGGCTTTCTGCACGAAATTATCATCGGTGCAGGTAAGTCCAGAGAGCCAATAGATCACCGGTACTTTGCTGCCAGGTTTGGCATTAGGGGGCAAATAAACAGAAAAAATCATGTCGCAGCCCAATACGCTGGACTTGTGTTTGAATTTGATCTGTTTGCCGCTGAATATACGATTGGCACTAATTTGTTCAAGGCTCATGGATATCACTCCCTAGAAATAAAAAAGGGCCAGAAATACTTCTGACCCTGTTACGAAAGCAGATGCTGTATTACCGGTTAATACAGAACTACAGACCGAATACTTTCACCTGTATGCATCAGATGGAAGGCATCGTTAATTTTGTCCAGCGGCATAGTATGGGTAATAAGATCATCAATGTTGATCCGATTTTCCATGTACCAGTCAACGATTTTAGGCACGTCAGTACGGCCACGCGCACCGCCAAATGCAGTACCACGCCAGCTGCGACCGGTAACCAACTGGAAGGGACGGGTAGATATTTCCTGACCAGCACCAGCCACGCCAATGATGAATGATTGACCCCAGCCTTTATGAGTGCACTCCAGGGCTTGTCGCATCACTTTGACATTGCCGATACATTCGAAGCTGTAATCCACACCACCAGTCATTTGCACAATGGTATCTACCACGTTTTCCACATTTTTTGGATTGATAAAATCGGTCATGCCGAACTTGCGGCCCATAAGTTCGCGTGCCGGGTTGAGATCTACACCGATAATGCGGCTGGCACCAGCCAAACGCGCGCCTTGTATGACATTTAAACCAATGCCACCCAACCCAAACACGGCAACGGTAGAGCCGATTTCAACTTTGGCCTGGAACACTACAGCGCCAACACCAGTGGTAACACCACAACCGATGTAACAAATTTTGTCGAAGGGGGCATCACTGCGTACTTTCGCCAGAGCAATTTCAGGCAGTACGGTATAGTTGGAGAAAGTAGAGCAGCCCATGTAATGCAAAATAGGTTTGCCGTCGAGGGAGAAGCGGCTAGTACCATCGGGCATAAAACCTTTGCCTTGGGTGCTACGAATAGATTGGCACAAATTAGTTTTGGGATGCAGACAGTAGTCGCATTCGCGGCATTCAGGTGTGTAAAGCGGAATAACGTGATCGCCTTTTTTGAGAGACTTAACGCCAGGTCCTACATCGACCACGATACCGGCACCTTCATGACCCAAAATGGCTGGGAATTCACCTTCTGGATCGTCACCGCTTAAGGTGAAAGCGTCGGTATGGCAAATACCTGTGGCTTTTAGTTCGACCAAGACTTCGCCGGCTTTTGGGCCTTCGAGATCTACTTCACAAATTTCCAGTGGTTTACCTGCGCCAAAGGCAACAGCTGCACGTGTCTTCATGGGTTTTTCCTTTTATATTGGGTGGTTGAATTGATCTGTTGATAACATTAAGTCGCCTATCACAAGGCTTTGCCTAAGATAAAGACGCTAACTTTGAGAGGGTAAATATAGCGGG
>CAIMTR010000405.1 GCA_903844415.1 uncultured Gammaproteobacteria bacterium | reverse complement strand
TGCTTAACCCGTTCCCGACAAACGCCAAGTTCCTGCGCCATATCTTTAAAAGTTTTAAACTCATACCCTTCAATTTGCATACGATGCAACAAAACAAATTTATGCCTGTTATCTAACATATCAATACACTGCATCACATATTCATGGGATTCTTCCGATCCAAGTTGATCTAGATCTGTATCAAACACACGATTGGTATCCATTAACATATCACCCAAAGTAGTATCCCCCTCTCCGTGCATGGTTCGTTTATCCAAAGAAACGGTAGTAGATGCTTTTACCAATGTTTCATCTAACTTATCAACAGTAATTCCAAGCCCATCAGCCAGCTCCTGCTTAGTGGGTTTTCTCCCCAAGTCCATACCTAATTGGTGTTTCAACTTCCGTAAACGCCCCATCAGTTCTGCTATATGCACCGGAACCCGAATGGTGCGTTCTCTCGTATCAATACCGCGCTGTATCGATTGCCGAATCCACCAATAAGCATAGGTGGAGAACTTGTAACCTAAAGTACCATCAAAACTTTCGGTCGCACGTATCAAACCCAGAGTACCTTCCTGAACAATATCTAACATGTCAAGGTTCTTAATGATATGTGTATAACGCTTAGCTATATGTACAACGAGTTTGAGATTACTATTAATCATGCGTGTTTTTGCTGCCGCCCCACGCTTGATGACTCGTCGCTGTTCCTTAGTAAGTGGTTCGGTTTGTTCTTGTAGCTGCGCAGCAGCAGAGATACTACGAAACAGTTCAATTTCCTGCGAACCGGTCAACAGGGGAAACTTACTGATCTCTTTGAGATAGACACCGAAAGAATCCATTCGACCAAATCAAGACTGCTATACAGTAGCAGAGTACAACTACATGTCCAGCTTCTTGGCCTTTTTGCCTGCTATCCGATTCCTAACCGATGTAAGCCACTGCTCTTGATCCCTTGCGGCTGCTTCTTCGTAATCCCCTGGGTCGGCATTTTGCGCCAGCCACTCATAAACAACCTGCCTAGCCAAGGCAGTCACGCGAACATTAAGTTTTGTTGCCTGTTTTTCTAGTATTGCGTATCGAGCGCTATCCAACAATACTTGCATATAACGCTTGTTCCCGTGCTGAAGAGGCATTCTCTAAACCTATATATCCCACTGTAGCACTGTAGAGCTATTGTCTTTTCCGTGCGGCACTTCGTTGCTTACGGCAACCTGCCCGCACATCAAAAGCCCACTCTAAAAAGCGCGTGGCACGTTGAATATCGGCAGTGGTAGCACGGGGAAGTGCTCTAAGCAAATTCCCCACTACTTCCTTACGCATCAACTCGCCATCTACTTGGCTTGTGCCCAACTCGTGCCCCATCGCGCCTCCGCCAGCGCTGGAACGTCACCCAACCATAATGCTTCTGCGGTTTCCATAGCTTTTGTAAGTAAGGCTGCCCACTTTTCTTCTGCGCCTTCCCTTACTTCTAAGATCACCTCGTCATGTACCACGCCCGCTAACTTTGCTTCATCCTCATCAGTATGAAGTAAATCCTTCCACAATAAAGCCAGTGCCCGCTTCATAACCGCTGCACCAGCACCCTGAATTGGGGTGTTACATCGCGTGGTGAGTTTATTGTTTTCCCCTATCAGGAACCTACGCATACCAGAAAACCTAATAGTTATTGCTGCTTGATCGGTAGCAACATTAGCCTGCCTAGCGCATTCCTTTTGCCAACCATCAATACCAAGGTAAACGCGATGGAACGCCTGCCGTATTTCCTGTGCTTCCTCTATATCCATTTGGATACCCATTGAACCTGCGTATTCACGCAACCCTTTTGCGCCCGATCCAAACAAAAGACCGAAGTTAGCGGATTTTGCAATCTGCCTTTGCTCTTTAGTAACTGCCTTCTCCTCTACGTCATAGATTTCCATTGCTGTGATAGTGTGTAAGTCTTTACCGTCTTGGAATGCAGCAGTCATCACCAGATCCTTAGCTTCTGCTGCCGCGAGTCTTAACTCCATTTGAGCAAAGTCAGCCACAACCAATAGGTTGCCTTTCTTTGCCTGTACGCAAGCTCTAAAGTTCTGATCGCGTGGTACCTGCTGAAGATTTGGCTGCATACAACTCATTCGACCTGTATCCGCACCCATCTGCATATAACTGGCGCGAATCCTGCCGTCATTAGCAAGCGCACCAATCAAAGTATTAACCATTTGCCTACGCTTTTCGATGCGTTTCCAGCGCAAGTACAGAGCAACAACCGCGTGATCCGCTGCATATTGCC
>CAIMTR010000404.1 GCA_903844415.1 uncultured Gammaproteobacteria bacterium | reverse complement strand
CGCCATAGTGGTGAGTTCTGGACCTATCGTAAGTGCCAATTATCCGTTCGAAAATCTACAGGGGAAAGTGGCGGTGATGATGTTGCATGGAGACATGGACGATCAAAATACTGCAGCGGCATCCGAGCGTGTAACAAAAGAGTTACAGGATCATGCTGTAGAAGCTGAATTCCATCTGGTGCCAGGTGGAGTACATTTGACGGCTTATCTCACCTTTGCCAAAGAGATATTCGATTTTTTAGATCAGCACTAAATTTCTGTGTGTATACCAGAATGACGACGGTGATCTTCATTCAAATTTCAAATATGTGCTGAAAAAAGGTATTACGGTAGTTTCGATGCGCTCTGCGATTTTGTTATTGTGGTCGCCTTCGTAAGTAACGAAGGTGTGGGGAATGGCAGCCTGCGTCATCGCTGCGTCTAGCTGCTGGTTCTGCACTAACAAGCCATCGGCTAGGCCAACATCAAACTGGATTGCCGTATAGCGACGCAGGTTGTGTGTGTACTGACCTAACAAGGGCAGGATGGAATTGGCAAGCCAAAGGGCTTGAATGCCAGCATGCTCAACACCACCTGTAACCGGTAGATCAACAAACAGCGGCGGATTCTGTGGATTTGCGGACCAGGCCGCGGCGCGTGCCATTGTGCTTTTGTTTGGATAGCGCAACGCAGCAATAGCTTCACGCGTGGTCAAGACTTCAGCAGCAGCCAGGCCTGTGTCGGGTGCGCCTGCTTCGAACATTGCCGCCGCCGATAGTGGGTAGAGCACTGAAAAAACATCAGGTCGTTTCATGCCGATACGCAGTGTGCCGTAACCGCCCATCGAATGGCCGCCCAATCCACGACTTTCTCGCTGCGCGATCGTGCGGTAGTTGGTGTCGATGTAGGCCACCAGTTCGTCGGCTATGAATGTTTCCCAGTCACCATTGGCAACCGAACTAGAATAGAAACAGCCGTCGAAAAAGTTATAACAGTCCGGGTTTACCACAATCATTTCCTGCGCCCGCGCACCAGTGCCAACTCCGCCACCATTGCCAGTCATCGCTGTATTTAGTCCAGCTTCGATGTTGAACAGGGTCATCCAACGTTCAGCGTGTAATCCATAGCCATGTAAAAGAATAACCACAGGGTAACGTTTGTCTGGGTTGCTGTCGTAACTCGGCGGCAGATATACAAACACAGAGCGGTCAGCGCTATCGCCGTTCAGATTGCCTTCGAGGGAGTTTGCATGCACGGTCACTTGTTCCACGCGGCCTAGCGTTTGGGCGCTTAGCGGCATAGTGATTTGTAGGCTGGCAAGAAAAAAGATCAGCAATAGCAGCGGGCTGCGAGTTATTGTGGAGCGCCGTACTGACACTCTCTTTGACACTTTGGTTATGGTTATAGTGGCTAGCATGGGCTTTTCCTTAGAAGTTACGTAGAGTATACCGCAACAATTTTTGTGGAAGTGAGATCAGGCGGATGGGTTGCCTAGGAATACGCTAATTCATTTAAGTTGGGCAGTAAGCTGGATTATTCGTGTACAAAGATGCAACAAAAAACCCGCTTTAAGGCGGGTTTTTCGCTAACAAGTAGCTCTTATTCTGCAGTTTTGTAGGTATGCCAATTGTCGTAATTGGGGGGCACTATCCGGCCTTCCCACAAACTTTTGTTGTTTTCTTCGCAGGAATATTCGATCAGTTCAAAATCACTTTGCAGGGTGAAAACGCGTTTGTTAGTCCAAGGCGCGGAATAATAAATAGGATCGTCAATGGTGACTTCATAATCCATTGTGGTGGCATCGCGACGCGTTAGTTTTTCGGTGACGGTGAGTTGGTCACTATGGGGATGACCGATGGTGTCGAGGCGGGTTTTACCGTTGAATTCACTGGTGGTCAAAATCAGAGTGTCGCCTTCCCAGGTAGCGATGGTAGAACCGAACCAAGTAGGGATACCTGGAGAGTGATCTGCGCCATCCAGATTGATGACTTTGAACCAGGTGTTTTGTTCGTACAAGTAAGAAAAATGGGTTTGGGTTTGCATCAACTGGATTGGATCTGGTGAGTTCATGGCCCGCATCAAACCGAAGGGCATACACGAACCCGTGTAATCACCCGTCGATGGATTGTAGTTCTCAAAATTGCGGCGTCCGGCATCCGTGAAAGGTAATTCGCCAGGACCCGTTTGCGTACGGCCATTACCCGCTGCGCCCATGTCTGATACATAAGGCCTAGCCCAGATACCATTCATGTCTGGTTTGCCGTTAGGAAGGCGTGGGACATCTTGTGCCAGCAGCTGGGTGGCAAAGCCTGCCAACAGAAAACAGGTAGTCATTTTGGTCAGTGAAAATTTCATCAGTATTTTCTCCCTCAAGTCGGTGCTCATATTTTTATAGTGTGTTTTTAGTTTGGTACTGGGCTCAGGTTTTGGTGCCACTGAATATCGGCGTGCCGTCATCTAGCGTTATGCCACCCACAATGCAAGTGTTGGACTTATCACGAGCAGGGTTGGAACGCTGTGTTCGAATGATAATTCCCATCGGCAAGTCTGTTTTTTTCCAGCCAGCACGTATCAAGCGATTTGGATTAAGGCCGGTTGTACATTGCCATTTTTCAATGGAGCCGGTTTCAGTAATTACATCCAGGTAATACCACAGGTGAGGATTAGCCCAGTCCAGTTTGGTTATAGTGCCGCGTAATTCAAAAGAAACTTCGGTGTCAAATTCGCCGGTGATGGAATGGTGGGCTTGCGCAGGTGCTTGGGTTAGCAAGAAGCTTATAAGCAGAAAAGATATTTTGCTTTTTGTGACTGAGAATTTGTACATGGTACTTCCTCATATTATTGAATGTAGAGTTTTTAGTAGAGACGATTGTAGCTTCTATTTGTTCAAGAGTGATCGGTTCTACTGCTAGATCTCAAATTAAATACCCGCACCTCGTGAAAAAACCGGAGTGCCGTCATCTAAAGTAATGCTGCGGGTTGAACAGGTTAGCGATCCATCTCGGGCCGGATTGGCATTTGCACGAATAACAGTGCCAACGGGCAGATCTTCTTTTTTCCACCCAGCACGGATGAGTTGATTGGGAGATCCCATCTCACATTGCCATTTTTCAATTGCACCACTAGCAGCGGCGACATCCAGATAAAACCAAATATGAGGATTGAACCATTCGAGCTTGGTAAGGGTTCCTCGTATTTCCTTGGTTACTGTAGTATCGAATTCTCCCACCAGTGAATGATGTGCATACACAGTTGGCAATGCAAATATTGCGCTTGCCAGCGCTATAGAGCTTAATAATTTAGTTGTTATATTTTTCATGCTTTCCCCCTCCAAAAAACCGATTACTCTGCAAAGAACTACTACTACAACTACTACGACTGCAGCAAGCGACCCATTATGCTTTATTGTGCTGGCAATGCGAATACGTAAATTGTGTTATCTCCGGTCACGAGCTCTGAACCGCTGAGCCCGGCCATTTGTGGAACAATCATATTTTCACCTGTCATAACTGCAATATATTGCCGGCCATCCACGGCATAAGAAATTGTACTTGATGCAACTGTGCCACCCACTATGGTTTCCCATAAGGTTGCTCCGGTTTCATCGTCGAAGGCGCGCAAGCGTCGGTTTATATCGCCATTGAAAATCACCCCGCCGGCGGTCGCCAACGTTGCACCAATGGAAGGGTGTGTACCTTGATTAAAGTATGTCACAACGCCAGTTTCTATATTTACTTTTGCCATGCCCGTAAAGTGTTCGGGGTCAGCACCTGCTCGGAATACTTGCTGACGATTACGAGGTTCATCCCCTTTTTCAGATTGATAGTCCAGACAGGCGTCATACCAGGATGTGTAAACTGAATTGGTACGTGGACTATAAGCAGTAGGCCAATAACTACGCGTATTGAAGAAACAGACTAAATTGCGGCCACCCGGTTCTTTGATTATTGCGTCTTCATTGATATGCACAGTGCCGTCTTGATCGATGTGCGATATGAGGAATTCGGGAGTATCGAAGGGGAAAGGTGAGGCCCACAAAAATTCACCGTTGGTACGATCGATCACAAATATGCCGCCACCTTCGCCAATCATCACAGACACTTTTCGATTTTGGCCGCGCGCACTTTCATTAATCCATTTTGCCGCTGCTGGATCTGGATTGATTGGCGTATCGATCAAAGTACGTTCGTTGGTGTAGTCTTCGTCCCAATCATCGCCGGGCAGATGCTGAAAATACCAACGGAGTTCGCCTGTTTGTGGATTGAGCGCGACCGTGGAATCGCTGTACAAATCGGCTGGCGATGTTAGTGAAGTATTGCGGTAATCACCGCCATGACGATCTTGGCGGTTATACGGAGAGGGATTGGCAATACCCCACAACACAGTATTGGTGGCTGGGTCGTAGGATCCAGGCAAGCCCCAGGCAGCGGCGCGCATTTCATCATGCAGGGGTGAAATACCCCAACTTTCACTGCCGGGTTCTCCCATGGCAGGAATGGTGTGGAAACGCCAAAGTTCCTTGCCGTTTAAGGCATCGTGCCCTGCAATAAAACAACTTTCCCGTGTTTCACCACAACCACGCGAGGAAATAACCACACCATTCGTCACGATCAAGCCTGAGATATGGCTGCCACCGCCTACTACTTCCGTTTCCCATCGTAATTCGCCAGTGCGCGCATCGAGGGCTATTACCATGCCGTCGGGTGCGGTGTGATAGATCATGTCTGCATATATGGCGAGTGTTTTGCTGCGGGCCGCAGCACGCTCAGTAGCAGGAATTTGCCGTTGATAAGCCCAAACTGTATCGCCGGTGGTAGCATCGAGCGCTAGAATCTGTGCACCTGGGGCAAGTACATACATAATGCCGTCATAAACCAAAGGGATACTTTCTACGCGGCCCTGATTCATACCACGTGACCATGCCATAGTTAATTGTTTGACATTGGTTTTATTAATTTGATCGAGCGGGCTATACCGCTGGGCATCAAAAGTACGACTGAACATCAGCCAGTCGGCTGGGTCGGGATCTTCAAGCATGGCTTGCGTAACAGGGATGAAATTAGATACTGGCTGGGCGAGCAAAGGGTAGGGCAGCGCTGCCGTGATAACCGCTAATACAGCCATTTGCAGCATTTGCTGTAAACCTAGCTGCTTTCGTTTTAAACAAATATGTTTTAAAAAATGGTACATATTTCCCCAGTAATATTTTTTATTGTTATGAAGGGTCTATGGGTATTCTATCCACAGTACAGGCTGCCAGTCACATTTATTCATTGTTGATATTTTTGTTAGCGACTATCATCGGGTAAGTTTTGGCATCTAATGCAAAATCTAATATTGTTTTAAAGTTGTAACAAGCCTGAGCCAAATCCAGATTCATTAACGATAAATATAATCATCTACAGGGGCATCCATGATATCCACACTCAATAAAATAGCATTTTTGACACTACTGTCCGTTACGTCACTCAATATTTTTGCGGCTGCTGCCGAAGGTGGTCCACCACCAGGGCCACCAGCACCACGCGCCGGGTTGTTTTTTGAAGAAGTGTGGCAACAACTTCCAGCCGGAGGTGAAAATGGGCTGGTACAGGGCCATGTAAAAAATACCAATCTGGAACTAAAACTTTACGGTCCTGCCAGTGATCAATTGAAAGTTACCGGTTTTGACGGTAACGACACTAATCCAACACACACATGGTCTGGCCTGTGTGGTGCCGGCTGCACTTTTGCCTTGAAACACAAAGGCTCTTTTGCCGACCT
>CAIMTR010000403.1 GCA_903844415.1 uncultured Gammaproteobacteria bacterium | reverse complement strand
TTTCCCCTCACTTTGCAGGGCATGTTGTCACTGTGTAAGAATTAGCAACGTACGAATTCTTGCGAATTTATAAGCACAGGCTTTTTAATCATTCTGCCGCGACAAAACTCGCTGCACAATTTTGTTTTGGAGCATCCGGCCAAAATGAGCTGCTAATACCGGAAACTCTCGTATATCTACGCCATCTCCTTCCAGCCAACGACAAATCGTGAAAAGATACATGTCACAAACTGTGTAAGAATCACCTCTTACCCATGGCCCAACAAACAAATCTTTTTCGATCAAAGCAAAACATTCACGCATAGAGTCGGGAACTTTGCGTACCATCGCAGCTATCGCCTCAGGCTCATCTGCCCAACGATATCCACGGTAACGATGTGCATGTGCCACATGCACCGTGGAGCATAAGTAGCTATTGAATGACTGAACCTGAGCGAAGGCAAAAGGATCATGTAGCGGTGCCAGTGCAGCGTTCGGATATGTTTGGCAGATATACGCGAGAATCGCAGGCGTTTCAGTCAACACCCCTTGGCTTGTTACTAGTGCAGGTACACGTCCTTTAGGATTAACAGCAAGAAATGCAGCGCTTTTTTGTTCACCCTTGGAAAAATCAACACGCCTGGCTTCATAGTCGACACCTGTGTGTTCTAGCGCAATGTGTGAGGCAAGTGCACATGAATTGGCTGCATAGAAGAAAATAAGCATTTATGTAGTACTCACTATTAAGCTGGATAAATTTTTTTAACTTGGCGAACACTACCCGATGTTACTCTTTAAATAAATGCACCTAGGTATTGATTCGGCTTGATAAGCACTTCGTTGACCATAACTATTGGGATTTTATAAATTTCAAACTGAGATACAACTTGCAACTGATACCTGTTAGAAATTTTGATGTATTCTTAAGTAATCGATACAAAAAAAATAATAATCTTATGCAAAAACACATGCTCTATCTGTTTATTTTGGCAGTAAAACCTTTGTTATTGTGCGCGACACCAATAATCTGTTTATTGCTCATTGCACAGCAGCTTATAAAACCCGGTTGAATGAATCCTGCTCATGAATGAACCATACAATACAAACGAACCACTACGGGCAGAGATTGATTCAAGCCGGGGTTCGCTTTTACTTGAATTTGGCAGTAACAGTTGTGGAATATGTCAACATACCCAACCCTTACTAGCCACTGCCCTGCAAGGAGCAAAACCTATTCGCCACATCAAGATAGAAGACGCTGCTGGTCGTCCGCTTGGACGCTCCTACAAAGTCAAATTATGGCCGACACTGATTTTTGTCTTGAACGGGCAGGAAGTTACCCGAGTGGTGCGACCTAAAAATATTGATGTAATTCGGCAAGCTGTAGGACTATTGTTGAACGCTACTGCTGACTGCTAATTGACTGACGATTTAAAAAGAACAAAATACCCCTATAAATTTCTCAGCAAGAAGAAACGTCGATGATCAAAATAAGCTTGTACCTGGTATTTGCAACTTTCTCAGGTTTAACCCTTGCCCAGAACACAGCATCCAGCTTCCCACTTGCCTGGGATGGTAATCCAGACCTTAACGGCATTTGGCAAACCATAGGTACTGCGCATTGGGATTTGCAAGATCATATCGCTAGTGCAGGCTTGCCGGAGCTTGGCGCAATCGGCGCTGTACCACCCGGACTTGGCGTTGTAACAGGCAATGAAATCCCTTATCAACCCTGGGCTATAGCGCAAAAACAAGAGAACTTCGTAAACCGCTATACCGCCGACCCAGAAATAAAGTGTTATTTGCCCGGCGTACCACGCGCAACTTATTTACCTTATCCATTCCAGATCATCCAGGGCACTGGCAAAATCATGATTGTGTATGCGTTTGCGCAAGCCAATCGCACCATACACATGGACAAAGATGTTCCTGAAGA
>CAIMTR010000402.1 GCA_903844415.1 uncultured Gammaproteobacteria bacterium | reverse complement strand
TCTCGGTGTTGTTCGTTTTAGGTGCTAGTAAATGATGCGCTTCGTCCACAATTAATAAATCCCAACCAGCAGTCACAGCATCTTGTCGCCATTGTGGATAATCAACAAATAACTCACGTGAACACAACACCAGTTGTTCAGATTCAAAAGGATTAGTTGAGCCGAATTCAGTTATCCCAAGACAGCGCTCGTTATCAAGAATCGAAAAGCGCAAATTGAAACGTCGCAGCAACTCTACCAACCATTGATGCACTAGCGAATCTGGTACTAAAATCAAAGCACGACTCGCCAATCCGCTGAACAGTTGTTGCTGCAAGATTAAACACGCTTCAATGGTTTTACCGAGGCCCACTTCATCACTCAGCAATACTCGCGGTGCTGGTCGCGTGGCTACTGTATGTGCGATATAAAGCTGATGGGGTAACAGTTCGGTTCTGCCGCTGCACAAACCAAGCAGTGGTGAACTTTCGATAAAAGTCAGTACTTTAAGGGCTGCAAGTCGTAGGTGATACCAACCTTCACTTTCTACTTGACCAGCCAGGAGGCGTTTCAGTGGTTGGCTGAGGCTGATGTGGGAAGATAGTTCGGTTTCCACCAGCAACCGTACAGTATTGGCATTAACAGAGGTTACACTATAGGTCAGCAAACCCTTGGTGTCAGCCACACCACCAATTTTGCATTGGTTGCCAGCGTTATCGCTAATTATGTCTCCTACATCAAACCGAATTCGTGTCAGCGGTGCGTTAGCAACAGCATAGTGCCGAGTAGTATCTGCTGCCATAAAGCGCAAAGTCAAAATGCGACCATTTAGTTCTACAACCTGCCCGAGTCCAAGTTCCGGTTCAGCATTACTGATAAATCGTTGTCCTGGTACAAAGTCGATCATAAACGCGAGTTCATAAAAATGGCGCATTCTAGGTGTTTGAGTACTGTGGAGCTAGCAAAGGTTTTGGCTGATATTCGATAAACTCATCTAATGACACTCCAGTCAATCTTTGCTAGATTCCAGCACAGCTGGCCTTAATAACAATAACTGCAATTGTGCAGATCAAGTAGGGGAACTTCATGGCCCATATCACGCCAAAATTGCTGGTGTCGTTATTGACACTGAGTGTGTTGACAACATCAGTATGTACGTTCGCTCAGTCCCAGGGTTTCGTTCCAGTGACTGATCAAATTCTACAAAATCCGGCGCCTGGAGATTGGTTGATGTGGCGACGAACTCTCAATTCCTGGGGTTACTCACCACTTGATCAGATCACTCCAACCAATGTAAACACGCTAAAATTGGCCTGGAGTGTGCCTCTTAATGAAGGTTCAGTGCAGGAAGGTACACCGTTGGTTTATAACGGGGTAATGTACATGCCACATCCTGGCGATGTGATTACCGCCATAAATGCTAGTACCGGCGAGCAACTGTGGGAATACCGGCGCAAGATGCCAGAAGATATAGGCGACTATATCCCAGCCACAGAAACCAAACGAGCAATCGCCATTTATAATGACAAAATTGTTTATACCACTAACGATGACTACATTGTGGGTCTGGATATAAATACCGGTAATGTTGCTTACGAAACACAGATTTTTGATTACCACATCAATCCGGCCCAACAAAGTAATGGCCCCATCGTTATTAATGGCAAAGCAATTTCTGGGCGTGGTTGTATGCCAGCCGGTGGGCCCGATACTTGTGTAATAACCGCGCATGATGCAAACACAGGTAAAGAGCTATGGCGGTTGAACACCATCCAACGTCCTGGTGAAGGGGGCGAAGATACCTGGGGTGGTATTCCCTGGGAGAAACGTTGGCATGTAGGGGCCTGGATGATGCCGAGTTACGACCCTGAATTGAATTTGATTTACATGGGCACTTCGGTAACTGCACCCTCACCAAAGTTTCTTCTTGCAGGTAATGAACTTACCTATCTCTATCACAATTCTACATTGGCTATTTCACCTGATGATGGTCATATTGTTTGGCACTATCAGCATCTCGTAGATCATTGGGATCTTGATCATCCCTTTGAAAGATTATTAGTAGATACTGTTGTAGCACCTGATCCGGCTCAGGTTGCTTGGATCAATCCAGATATTGAAGCAGGCAAGGTTTATAAAGTGATTACTGGGGTTCCCGGCAAAACTGGATTGATCTATACCCTTGATCGTGAAACCGGCGAGTTTTTATGGGCTAGGCCTACTGTGTTCCAAAATGTAGTAGAAACTATTGATGGGAGCACGGGTAAGGCTACTGTTAATCCTAATGCTTTGTTTCATGCTACCGGCGACACTCGCGAAATTTGCCCGGCCCTGTCTGGTGGTAAAAACTGGCAGGCTGGGGCTTATAGTCCGCTTACCAACATGATGTATTATTCTTTGCAGAATACCTGTTCAGACATGACCGTGACATTGTCTTCCCCAGATGTGGAGGCGCTCTACGGTGTATCCGGTGTTGAAAAAATCACACCGGGTAAAACCATGTTGGGCACTGTTTTTGCGGTATCCGCCGAAACTGGTGCTACTGCCTGGACATTTGATATGACTGGTACCGCTTTATCATTGGTCACCACGGGTGGTGGTTTGGTGTTTGGGGGTGATATCGAAGGCAATTTCCGCGCTTTTGATCAGACTACTGGTGCGGTTGTTTGGGAAACTAATTTGGGGTCTTCAGTGACCGGGTATCCCATCAGTTTCTCGGTAGATGGCAGGCAGTATATTGCCGTTGGTACGGGTGCTTCAGTGACCACAGCCGGGCATAGGCGTTTGTTACCGGCAGGTATTAACCCTGGATCGGAAAATCATTTGTATGTGTTTGCTTTGCCGCAATAATAACGACAATAGCGGGTTGATTGCGGTGGTGTTAGGTCCTAACATCCCGGCTTAGAGCGTGCTTGTTAGGTCGGTTTAGTGGGGTTGCAAAGTGAGGATATTTAGAAAGTATTTGATCAGAAAAAATTTGGGTGGGCGCGTTTCGAAGGTCTACAGAAATAATCAAGCTATAAACTAGAATTCAAGCCATATCTATGACAATTAATTTTTCTCTTTTTTGCACATTACTGCTTGCTTGCCTAGTTTTGTCTGGCTTGATTTCACCCGTATACGCCCACCACTCAGTGGCTGGACAATTTGATATTAGAACGCCGGTTGAATGGACTGGCACCATATCTAAAATGGATTGGATCAATCCTCATTCCTATATATATCTGGATGTTAAAGATGCTAGTGACACCATAGTGACCTGGCGCTTAGAAACTTTGCCGACTGCAATGTTTCGTAAAGCTGGTTTAAGCAAGGAACAAGTGATGGGAGCAGGGCAGGAGGTTACTATTCGGGGATTGCCTGCCAGAGATGGTACTTCTCATCTTGGTTACATTATGCGAATTAATTATGCTGATGGTCATTTTTATCAGCTCAGTGCAGAATCGACTCGTTAGAAGCAACAGTAACAGGAGGCGAATTGACGACAAAAAAATTATTTCAGATCCCTTCCAGGATGCGAATCTGTGCTGTAGCCGTGATGTTGGCTACTTCCGCACTCGTGTTTGGCCAAGCCGATTTAAGCGGTACTTGGGACAATGGTTCCGGCATTGATTTCCTAAATCCGGTTGTTGTAGGCGATTCGGTCTGTGTTGTTGCTTGTGCTGAAGTGACTCCGATTCCCGCCCCAGTTTCCAATACCCCTCGCGCCGCACCAGCACGCCCCGTTTACAAGGCGCAATTTCTTGCCAGAGTACAAGAACTGAATGATACACAAGTAACAACCGATCCTGTTTTGCGCTGCAATCCGCCAGGTGTTCCACGAATTGGCCCCCCCGACAAAATCGTACAAACACCAACTGAAATAATCTTTTTATACGATGATGTTGCAGGTAATTTTTTTCGCGTAATCCCAGTCGACGGTCGCGCTCATCGCACTGATGTTGAAGCATCTTTCCTTGGGGATGCCGTGGGCGTTTGGGAAGGGGCAACGCTGGTTGTTGAAACTACCCATTTTAATACCGACAGTTGGCTAACCGACGATGGATCTTTCCACACTGCTAATTTACGCGTGGAAGAACGAATCAGTCGTGATGGCGATGAATTAACTTGGCAAGCCACAGCATTTGATGACGAAATATTGGCAGAACCTTGGAAGATTCCAGTA
>CAIMTR010000401.1 GCA_903844415.1 uncultured Gammaproteobacteria bacterium | reverse complement strand
GACATTGTCAGGCATCTATTTAAACCTCGGCGCACAGCGCTCAGGTAATAAACAAAAATCCTCCACCCCAATCGGGATGGGGGATTTTTTTTGTGGGAGAACAAAAATTCGCTTATTCAAAATTTGGTATAACTAATTTGGTACATACGTGAATCAGAGCCTAAAACTTCTCACCTAACAGTTTCGCGTTGTCTAAGTCCCTCTGACTCAGCGGATGTGCCACCAAAACATACAACCCAGTTCTTTCAATGTCCAATAACGGGGGCTTCGCGGATACCGAGAAGTGATTGAGCCAATCCTTTATGAACGCGTACTTCTCTCTGACGCTCCTGCAAAGTACGGGTGGCCTCCTTTAGAATATCGCGCTCTTCAGTTAGCCGACGTAACTCAGCTTCTAGTTTGCGGATCTTTTACTGCTGGCTAGTGTAGGCTGCTTGCTGTTACTGCCTTACTTACTGATTCAGTCATCTTGCTATTGACAGTGACTCAAAGGCGTTGAGCCACTTGGGTAATCTTGTAGCCCCGTTGGTAATTTGTTTTACTGCTTCAATCTTGAAATTTTAGGGATAGGGTTTGCTGCTTATAATCAGACACATTTTTTTAATGTGTTATTGTAATATTATCAAATACCTAAAATGTTAGGGGTTTGCCAGCCTAAAGATAATAGCAGAGCTGTCAAGGACGGAAATGAAACGGTGTTGATTGGTGAATATCACCAAGTTTTGACGAGCTTATTGATAAAAAATATAACCATCTTCGACGCAATTCTGCTGGTTTATATTGAGAAAAATGAAGGATTTTTTTAACAAACTTGGTTTTTTCTCTCTATTTCTTTCTATTATTAGTAATGGATTTAAGTCGAACAATAAATTGAAGTTATGGCTGTAGATGATATTTCCTCGGTTTTATTTGTCGAGATACAAATACCTGTTTAAGTATACAGCGACTCCAGAGCACAATTACTTGGCAAATTAACCGCATTTTTATCATTTGGTTCAGATAATCGAGTTATGAATTACATTAAAATCGTTACTGTGTTTGTTATAGCGTACCTAATCAATCTGGGTGCTCCGGCTTTGCTGGCCCAATTTGAAAAGTTCTCCTCTGCAGAACTCGCTGTAGCAAATGGATTATGGTGTCTGAGTCTTATTCTGGGTTTTGGCTGGGTCTGTAGTTATGCAGCTGAAGAAACAATTTTCCCTAACTTCACTTTACAGTTAATTGTTGGCATTTTGTTGCATGATGCTTTGTCACCGATTGCAACAGAGATTATTCTGGCAGTGGTTGTGTGTACAGCGCTCGCTGCCATCATTCTCAAGGCTGGGGGTGATGAAATAGAAAGATTAGCTTTCACTCGCATAGCCTACCCTGTATTCATGATTGCTGTGGCTGGGTATCTAATCACATTTTTTGTCATGTTTCCCTTAATGATGTTGTTAGGTTTGGATGGAAAAACGGCTGCGTTGTTAGCCGCAATGATAAGTTCAACCGATCCGGCGGCATTAATACCTACATTAAAAAAGCTCATTTTTAAAACCAACTACAAACGATTAGCTGACATTGCAGTTTCCGAGAGCGCATTGAACGATGTTACTGGCGCACTATTTACTACGGCAATTGCCAGCATGATCTTGGCAGGTACATCAGTAGACACTCTATCCGAGCTTGCCAAAGGAATTTTTAGTGGCACAAATCTAGCTCATCTTGGCCAGCAAGTTCTGTTTGGATGTGTTGCAGGAGTGTTCGGTTGGAGTGTGATGTATGGATATGAAAAATATAGATCTGCTCATTATTCCAGCAATTTTGGTGAAACAGTCTATGATTTTGCAATTGTACTGACAGTACCCTGGTTGACTTTTTTGCTGGCCCTGACGCTGCATGGCAATGGATTTTTGGCAGCATTTATTGCGGGATTACTGGCCAATTACAATCACTCTAGTCACTATTATCAACGTACCCTTCAGGCAATGGATATTAAAATTGAAAGCATTGCCAAACCTGTAATTTTTATGATGCTGGGTGCCTTTGTGGGGATAAAGGATTTGTTAGATACAGCATTGGTTGGCATGTTGATATCACTGGTATTCATTGTTGTCGCCAGGCCGCTGGCGGTATTTCTGTCACTGTTGCCCACTAATCTCAGCACTAAAGAAAAATTATTTTTGTGTGCAGTGCGTGAAACAGGAGTAATACCAGTGGTGCTTGCTGTAATCACAGTAGCGCAGTTTCCAGAGTTGAGATTGTTATTGCCACTTACTGCGTGGGTGGTTATCTGGACACTTACGTTGTTGCCGGCACTTACCCCATGGTGGTCGAAGACCTTGGGTATCGTGGAAGAAAATTAAACCCCAACTCCTGCCCATATAATTAACAGCACTGCGTACAAATTGTTTATGGTATGCATAAGTACTGGTGTTAACAGTGAGTCTGTGTAGATGCGTGCCAAGCCAAGCATTAATCCAAATGTAAATATCAGCAGCAGAACTGGCACGGTATATTGACTAAAATGAATCAATACAAAAAGACTACTGGTTAGCAATAGAGTGAAAATCAGACCCAGCCCTGCCTTTCGACAAAGCTGAACACCACAGACACGAAATACAATTTCTTCCATCAGTGGTGCCAAAATCACAGCAGTCAAACTGAAACCAAGGTGTTGGCTGCCACGTAGCGCTTGCATAAAAGGTGTGGAAGAAAGTGGCAGTAACCAAATACAGAGAGTTGCCAGCAATAAATAAATAAACAAAAGTCCCAGCCATAATACGAGCGTTCGTATTGGTACCGGGTTCAAGAGTAGTGCCTCCTGCCAACTTTGATTAGGCTTGCGCAATGCCAGCGCGGCGAGCGGAACAACTAGCACAAATTCCATCAGGTAGGTCCAGCTGATAACTGCAGGATCGAGGTTAAATGGCAACATCATGTTTTTTAGACCTGTAAATCACAATTAAAATAATCTAGTTGAAGTATAGATGGCGGTTTCAACCATCGCTATTTTATGAGTATCTATCTGTTACACTGCATCTATCAACACTGGAGTGCACAGTTTTTAGGCGGATTCCTGAGTGTTTTTAATTCATTCCTTCTTCATTTCATAGTTCCTCTGCGGCATTTCGAGAAAGTTCAATGCTGAAGTATCAAGTTCGGCACCAAATTGTTTCTATCAATAATGTTGATTATCCTATTCGCACCTTACAAGATCGTCAGCAATATCATGATCAGGATGCGCGAGCAGAGACCTTGGGTATTTCTTCAGCGACTTGGTCACTCTTTGGGGTTGTTTGGCCTTCGGCTCGTGTCCTCGCGACTCATGTCAGTGGTATCGATCTGCGGGGTAAACGGGTGCTTGAAATAGGGTGCGGAATTGCCCTAGCGAGTATTGTGCTACATCGGCAGGGTGTGGATATTACTGCCAGTGACTATCATCCACTTGCATGCGAGTTTCTCGAACAAAATGTGCTCAACAACCTTCTCCCTCCCATCAAATTTCAAACGGGAAACTGGGAAACAGTAAATCCTCTACTTAATAAATTTGATTTGATCATTGGCAGTGATGTGTTGTATGAACCTGCACATGCTGCAGTGGTAGCAGACTTTATTGAGCGTCATAGTGAGCCCTCGATCCATGTCATCATTGTTGATCCTAACCGTGGCAATCGTGCCCGTTTTGCCAAGACCATGGTGAAGTTGGGTTTTACCTACAGTTTCGAAAAGTTTAATCAGACGGGAAATGACGAAGAAACCTGCAAGGGGAGGATATTACATTTCAATCGATAAAATAAGGTTGTGGCTGTTTGGCTCGAAGCTGGGCGGTTTGCGAACCGCCCCAACCAAGAAGATAGCTAGAAAAAACTACAAACCACCACGCGCTGGACCGTATTCAGGTTCCCAGCCACTGGGTTCGTCATCGGTAAGATTGAATAACACAGCATGTATTTCCTGAATCCAGCCGCGTTTAATCGCAAAGAATTCTCCCACCAGGCGACTGTTGGATGTGGCAACGCTCTGACTTTCCATGCCGTCTTTCAAGCCAAAACGCACAATCGACAAGACGATGCCACGTTCTTCATCAACCACTGGGTAACGGCGGTCCCACAAATTGCGGCCTAGAAAACGGCCTTCGTCAAAACCCCGCGGTGTCGAATTGTATTGGCCGTCACGAATCAAGCCAGTAGTTTGCAAGCCATTCTCCCAGCGTGTTGAATCGGGCATGAGATCGGCAGGATGGTATTCGGGAGTGCCATTAGTCTGAAACGCACGCCAGTAACTTTCAGCTGCAGCAATCAGTCGATAATGGGAATCTCGTTCGGATTCCTTGATGGAGAAAGTTAGATTCGGTGACACTTGAGTGAGTTGATCTGGCCCCCAGAGCCGGTCAGCTTCTCCCTGGTTGGCCTTGATGGTTTCAATTTCAGTAATGGCGCCGTTTGTCACTTTAAGACGAACCATAAACATAGTCTTGCTGCCATCGGCATTTAACACCACTGCCTCGGTGCCAGTATCACCCATTCTTTCGTTAACGATGTCCCAGCGGTAGATGGTTTCGTTGGCATTTTCCCAGAAGGTTTCCGCTAAGGGCATCACCTTACCGTTGTGCGTTATTTTAACGCCTGAAGCTAGCGGCACAGTGGTGGCATTGTTGGTGGTGAGTGCGGTGAAATAAGTATCAATATAGCCGGTCAAACAAGCTCGGTCACAGCCGAGTTGGGCTTGAACAGAATTGGCTACCAGCAAACTGAATGTCGCAAACACTAGTGTTTTAAAAATTTTCATTGCGCTCCCCTTTTGATTTATTTTATCAGTGTGAATGTACTGCCAGATTGTCTTACTAAAGGTGTTTCGAAGCCCCTATGTCGTCACCGGAGTATATGGGAATTGCTTGCGTTGGCACAGCCTACAATTTGACTGCATGTTCTATTGGTTGTCTCTATGTCGCAGGTAGTTGCGCAACCTGCCCAATGTTTTTTTACTCGATCCCGGGGCATAATTTTATTTCACTGGGGTTGGGTTTCAATTGGTAGTTAGTACATATGGGCGTGCCAACAATCGTGGTGTGTAAGAGCTACCACATGCCCGCTCGCAATGAGTAGGAGCTTGATGATAAAAGACCCATCTCTTTTAAATAGCTCAGGCTATTTTCAGCAGAAAAAAGGGCGACTTATTAGGCCGCCCCCTTGCTTAGTCAGAAAATCGTTTTAGTTTATTTAAAGCTATAACTAAACCCTAACGAATAACGTCGACCAAGATCATCACCAACGCGAGTTGGACCAGCGATGACTGGATCTTTGTCAAACAGATTGTTGACGTTCATTGATGCGGTCCACTCGCCGTTATCAGTTGTTCCATTCCAAAACAAGGCCATGTTGGAATAACTGTAAGACGGAACACTGTTATCGTCCACATCCACTCCTTGTATCCAAGTGACGTTACGCTTGGAAGCACTCACCCAGTTGTTTTGCAGGTTTATGCCGACATCACCGATGGTATACATCAGATTGGCAGTCACTGTTTTCTCTGGCAAGCTGGCGCTACCGGCTTGGTCAGTCTTGCTGCCATTGAGAGGGGTAGACGAATTCTCGGTCATGTAACCGCCAATTAAACGGAAGTTCATACTTTCGGCTTGATTATCGAAGAAATCAGGCTCTAAACGATAGGAAGTTTCCAGGTCGTAACCGCTAACATGTGCAGCGTTGATGTTGATGAAGTTCACCCGGATTAACTTGATCAATCCATCCGTACCCTTTTCGATCTTGTCACACAGAGCGCCAGTCTTGAAACATTCGTCAATCGTGGCTTGTTCTGTCAGGTTTCCAATGGCTGAACTTAGGGCGACATCATAACCATCAAGTGAGACAGAGAACCCTTCCAAGAAAGAAGGCTGATAAACAAAACCCATCACTTTAGTCCTGGCTTCTTCTGCTTTCAGGTCGGGATTTCCTCCCGTCAGGTTGAAAGTCGTGTAGCTGATATTGCTGTTCCAGGGGTCAGTGACGTTGGCTCCACGACCTTGTTGTACAAACAACTCCTCAAAAGTACCTTCGCGGATGTCGTGCGACAAAGTGCCACGCAAGCGCAGATCTTCTGTGACTTTGATGCTTAGACCTGCTTTCCATACATCAATTTTGCCGGCTCGGGAATAATCAGCGTAACGTCCTGCCAAATTTAGCTCGGCATATTGGGCGCCACTGGCAGAGGCAAACAGTGGAATGATGGTTTCAGCAAATAATTCCTTCACATTGAATCCACCGGAGAACACGGGCTGACCGGAGAAACGGTGCAGGTTATCAGTTGCACCATTAATACTGGGGGCGATACCACGTATTGCCACTGTGCCGTCTGGCAGTGTCACGTTGTAGGGTGGCCCCAGCGCATCGATTGCGGTATCCACGATAGTCTGAGCGATATGCTCTTTGCGATAGGTCACACCTACTGCCGCAGTAATAGCGCCAGGTCCCCAACCTTCGAAGACAGTACCGTTGGCAAGTAATTCTCCAAAATGTTGTTCCTGCCCTGAAATACCGGTTTTGCTACGACTAGAATGGATGTAGTCCATGGCCGCTTTTGATTGCAGGCCTTTACCAAACATATTGACCGGTACGCAGTCTTTGATGGTGCCGTCGATACTATCTACTGCTATCGGATAATCAATGGTTTGTGGTTTAGCAGGGTCAATCACGCCAGCATCAGTACGATACACGCGGGTATTGGCAAGTGCCCAGGTGTGCAGTTCTGCTTCTAGGTTACGACCTTGTGCAGCCAACTGTTTTTGCACTAATTGAATTCTGCAAATTGGTGTGCCAGTGACTGGATCTGGTACGGCGTCCATTGCCAGATAAAACCGATCAAGACGCTCCCAGCCTACATTTTCATTATGTTTTTGGGCTTCGCCGTACTGGTAGGAACCGCGTAAATTCCAGTCACCACCCAGATCATGATCGAAGCCGCCAGTAAATGACCACATTCTGTTCACGATTTCCGGTCTTTCGTACGTGCCCCATGGCACATCTAGCATGCCGTGTTGGTCAACGCGAATGTTGGCGCGTTTCTCAGTAGTCATAATTGCTTTAACAGAGGCAGGCAGGTACGGATTTTCCGGGTATACAGTCATGTAGGCCAAGCTAGCATGGCCCAGCCCTGTTCCTGACGCACCAGATGAAGAGGGTTCTGGTGTGTTCAAGGTTCGGCCATAGAGGGCATGACCCCAAAAAGTGGTATTTTCACTCAACTCAAAATCCCCACCCAAGAAACCTGTTTGCGCTTCCACACCGACACGTTCCAGGCTTTGGGTGTGACCACGGACAAACAAGTCGTATTGATAGTCGCCGGGTTTGCCCACTTGTGTTGACTGCGTGCCTGGTTGCCCAGCCAGTGAAGAGAAGTCCCCATTTCCAAAAGCTACTACACCCGTACCCGTCTCATTGAACTGCATACGGTTTAGCGCTGAACCAGTTTGCAGAATCAAACCTGTGGGAGAAAAAGTAGTTGGGTATACATAATCTTTAGTCAGGCGCAGTGGTACCCCAGCTGGAGCGCCGGTAACCCACGCTGGATTTTTCACATAGCCCGCGCGATTGTCCCATTCGGCATTTTCACGACGATAAGCGTCGTTCTCACGCAGTTCCAAGCTGCCAAACATGTGCAATTGGCCATCGAGGTAATCATCTCCCCAGGTTATGGAGCTGCGGTCGTATTCCCCATCACCTTGCTCGTTGATGCCAGTGCTAAACGCGAGATCAAGGCCGGTGAAACGGCGATTAAGAATAAAGTTGGTAACTCCCGCTAGAGCATCTGCTCCATAAGCAGCAGAAGCGCCACCAGTCACTACGTCGACACGCTGGATCAAAGTGCTCGGCAAGTAGTCCACACTCACTGAGCTGCGACGGTCTGAAGGCACAACACGTGAGCCATCGAGCAGTACCAGAGTACGAGCACCGCCCATGCCCCGCATGTTGAGTTGGCTTTGTCCTACGTCGGCGGTCACTCGGTTGGCAATGTTGTCGGAACTGACGTTGTTGTAAAACTGGGGTAAATTTTCTAGTTGCTGTGCAACACCCAAGCCTGGTTCAAACATCCGCAATTCGGACGGAACCAAGGCGGTAACAGGTACCGGAGATTCGAAACCAATATCACGCGAAATACGCGAACCGGTAATAGTGACTTCTTCCAATGCCGGCGCCGCCAGTGCGTGATTGCCATATCCTGCCAGCAGCGCGGTGGCTGTTGATATTGCCAGTGCGAGTTGATTTTGGCCTGTTTTAAATTTGTTTCTGAACATGTTACTTCCCCTATGCGTGAATCCTAATGTTCGTACTGTGAAATACGT
>CAIMTR010000400.1 GCA_903844415.1 uncultured Gammaproteobacteria bacterium | reverse complement strand
TTTTATTGAATTTAGTTTTTATCAGGTCCAGTGTTTATCTATCCTCCATGTTTTCTTAATTCTAACTTGTTTGTTTTGTTAGCATAAATTACTATTAGCACCACTTACTATTGGATTTTATTATTATAAAAATCTTCCATAAATTATTTATGATATGTTAAAGCTTTTATGACCAAGCCAGCTATAGCAACCGCCCAAGCCCTCCTGCAAGTCACCATGTTATTGATGCGAAGTTTCTCCGCCAATATGCGCCGTGGTAGTGAAGAAGGGCTAGAACCGGCTCAGGTCGGTATTCTTATGCATATAGGTATGCAAGTTTGTACTCTGAGCGAACTGGCGCAACATCTGTCGGTGCGTTTGCCTACAGTTTCACGCTCGGTGTCTGTGCTGGTAAATGCGGGTTTGATCAAACGCTGGACTCCTGAAGATAATCGCCGCATCTCATTACTTGACCTGACCATAGCTGGTCGTAAAAAATTGACTAATTTCAAGAATTTGGCGGATCAACATGTGGTATCCATTCTTGCCCCCCTGACATCAGTAGAACGTACCCAGGTTGATGTCGCCCTGAAAAATTTAATTAAGGTAATGAAGCCATGAGTGCCGCACAAAACGATGTAATCAACACTTTGGGATTAAATAGTAAGCGCAAATTCATCAGTAAACCTCAGGTCATAGTAGTTGTAGTAATAGTGGCAGTGGCTGCTTATATGCTGACCAGAAATACTGATTCAGAGCCACCAATTCAATATGTTACTCAAGCTGCAGCAAAAGGTGCGCTGACTGTAACTGTGACAGCTACTGGTACTCTGCAACCTACCAACCAGGTGGACATCGGTAGTGAAGTGTCCGGCATTATCGAAGAAGTATTAGTAGATTTTAACGACGTGGTAACTGCCGGTCAGATTATTGCGCGCCTTGATACTCAAACTTTGGAAGCTCGACTGGCCTCTGCCAGAGCTGCACTTGCTGTTGCAGAGGCTTCACGCGCTCAAACCGAGGCAACCATGGCTGAAGCGCGAGCCAAAGCTAATCGTTCAGAAGAGTTAGCCCTACGTGAACTTGTTTCTAAACAGGATCTAGAAACTAATGAAGCGGCTGCATTACGTGCTGAAGCTGCAGTAGAAAGTGCCAAGGCACAGGTGACTTCCAATCAAGCATCTTTAAAAGAAGCCGAAACTGCCCTCGCCAAAGCAGTTATTCGTTCACCAATTGACGGGGTCATCATCTCGCGTGAAATTGATCCCGGTCAAACAATGGCAGCTGCTTTCGAAGCGCCGATTCTGTTTATTGTGGCTGAAGATTTACGGCAGATGCAGTTACATCTGGATATTGATGAATCGGATATAGGCCAAGTTAAAGAAGGCCAACAAGCAAGCTTTAGGGTGGATGCTTTTCCTGGGCAGGAATTCAAAGCACTTATTACTTCTGTCCGTTTTAACCCACGAGAAGTAAACAACATTGTCACTTACGAAACTGTACTCACAGTAGCTAATCCGGATTTATTGCTGCGACCAGGCATGACAGCGACCGCTGATATATTGGTCAGTGAGCTTAAAGATGTATTGCTGGTTCCCAACCAGGCACTGCGATTTCTGCCGTCAGAAGATGCGGCTGTTTCTGCAAGTGAGGGTGACGTTATCTGGATTGTTGAAGAAGGCAAAGCAGTGTCTGTGCCGGTGACTGTCGGTCTAAGTAACGGTGTGGTTTCAGAAATTACAGGTGGCAATATCAGTGCTGGTACTGGCGTAATTACTGACATTGAACGTGAAGCACGCGTGCCGCAAGGTGGAGGGCCTTTTTGATGGCGGTTTCTGAATTTAAATTGGCTCCTGCTAAGATTGTTATCCCCACCATACAGTTACAAAATGTTGCGCGTATTTATGGCAGTGGAGAGTCAGAAGTTAAAGCGCTTGATCATATCGATTTTACTGTTCAAAAAGGCGAGTTTATTGCGTTAATGGGCCCCAGTGGTGCAGGTAAATCTACTTGCTTGAATATTCTGGGTTGTTTGGATCGTCCAACTGCGGGTCATTATTTTTTCCAAGGCGTCGACGTGGCTACTTTACCACGCGAACAACGCGCCTTGTTGCGTCGTCATTTTATTGGTTTTGTATTTCAGGGTTTCAATCTACTGAACCGTACTACTGCATTAGAAAATGTTGAATTACCGTTGATTTACCGCCGTGTACCTCGCGCTGAGCGTCATCGGCGAGCCTATCTCGCGCTTGCTCAAGTAGGTTTGGAAGGGCGCGAACATCATACCCCAGGAGAATTATCTGGCGGTCAGCAACAACGTGTTGCGATCGCACGGGCAATAGTCAGTGACCCCGCTGTGGTACTTGCTGATGAACCCACAGGTAATCTAGACACCATAAAAAGTAAGGAGATTATGCAACTGCTTACCCGCTTGAACAAAGAGCAGGGTCTAACCATTGTGATGGTGACTCATTCGCATGAAATAGCCGCCTTCGCCCAACGGGAAGTACATTTCCGGGATGGAAAAATAGCTTCTGATGAGCTAATTAATGGAGGCGCACAATGATATGGAATACTTTGTTGCTAGCAGTACGCGCGCTCAGTCGCAATTTGTTACGTTCGCTGCTGACTATGCTTGGCATAGTCATTGGAGTGGCGGCTGTAATTGCTATTGTCACCTTGGGCGCAGGCGCAAGTGTGAGTGTTACTTCACAAGTTTCCAGCTTGGGTGACAAATTACTTTTCATCAATCCGGGTTCTGAGCAGGGTGGTCCGCGTGGCGCAGCTATCCGGCAATTTACTCTGAAAGATGTTGAGGCAGTTGAGCGCGAAGTTAGCGGTGTAGATGCAGTGTCTCCATCTGTAAGCTCTTCGGTCACTGCAGTATTTGGCAATAAACATTGGTCTTCCAGTGTGACAGGTGTCACCGAAGAATATTTTCCCGTTCGTAATGCAATATTGATACGGGGCAGTGTGTTCACCCCCTTGCATTATCAGAGTGGTAGGCTGGTATGTATTATTGGTAAAACAGTGCGCGAAGAATTATTCGGCGCAGTAGATCCAGTTGGCAGCATTATGCGTATCGGTATCGCTGCCTGCGAAGTGGTGGGCGAACTCGAATCTAAAGGTCAGTCTAGTTTTGGTAATGATCAAGATAACGTCATTCTCGCCCCTATGCGTGCTGTACAAAGCCGTTTGATAGGAAACGAAAACATTACCAATATCAGTGCTTCGGTCGCCTCTTGGGCCGACAATGCGGATGTAAAAATACGGGTAGAAGAGTTGCTACGCGATCGACGTAACATCTGCCCACAAGACGCTGATGATTTTCGTGTAATGGATCCAACTGAGATAGCAGGAGTACTATCTCAAATAACAGGTGTACTAACGCTTTTTTTAAGTGCAATAGCAGCAGTGAGTTTGCTGGTAGGCGGCATCGGTATCATGAACATCATGCTGGTGTCGGTGACTGAACGAACTCGCGAAATTGGAATTCGTCTAGCCATTGGTGCTTTGGAATCAGAAGTGCTGGCACAATTTTTGGTGGAAGCGGTAATCCTAACCACAGTGGGTGGTGTTATCGGGATGTCGTTGGGACTGCTCGGTTCTTACGCAGCAGCTAATGCACTAGGTTTCCCCTTTATTGTCGAACCTTCCGTGGTAGTTACCGCCTTTGTGTTTTCAGCTTTGGTAGGGGTGATCTTTGGCTACGTACCAGCCCGACGTGCGGCACGTCTGGATCCGATTGAAGCCTTGCGGCACGAGTAGGCGGACCTGTTGGTTTACGGATTACAAGATATCTGCGTTTGACAAAAGCTTGATCAATGTCTGAGCTAGCACAGTCGAAATATTTTTAATGCTCTGCTAACGCCCCAACTGCCGATGCGGTTTTTTCCTCAGTAGGCAACAGCTTGTGGAATTTGCGTGCCGCAGCGGTCTGCATATCATCCACCAGTGTGAAGAATACTGGCACGATGAACAAACTAACCACGGTTGAAACAATCAAGCCGCCTAAAACTGCAACACCCATCGGTGCTCTAAAACTTGGATCACCCGCCCAGCCCATGGCGACAGGCACCATACCGGCACACATCGCAATAGATGTCATCACAATCGGCCGTGCTCGTTTAGCGCAGGAGTCCATCATTGCTTCGTGCAAAGTCATGCCGTGATCACGTTGTGCCATGATGGCGTATTCCACCAGCAGGATGGAATTCTTGGTAACAATGCCCATTAGCATCAACACACCGATTAACGAATTAATGGCCAGTCCATAACCACAAATAAGCAGGGCAACAATTGCACCGGCAGCAGACGGGGGCAAGGCAGACAAAATTGTGATCGGTTGCACAAATTTGTGAAACAGAATTACTAGTACTGCATAAATTGCGAAAATGCCGATGATCATTGCCGTGGCGAAACGTGAAAAAAGATCTTCAATGAATTTGGCAGTACCGGTGCGTAAAAATTCGACACCGGTCGGCAGATTCTGCATCGTGGCGGAAGACTCTATCGTGCTTAGTACATCACCCAGTGGCAAACCATTCAGGTTAGCACTCAGGGTAATGTTACGGCTGCGATTGACCCGAGAAATTTCGGAAGGGCCGGAACCGAGTCGAACATCCGCCACATTAAGCAGTGGCACCGGGCCATTGGTGCCGGGCACCGACAACAAACTGATACGTTCCAGATCAGAGCGGGAAGCATCGTTTAAGCGAACGCGGATCGGAATTTGGCGATTATCCAAATTAAATTTGGAGAGGCCCGTACTGATATCACCTGCAGTGGCGATACGTGTCACTTGACTAATTTGTTCAGTGGTGACACCCATGGCCGCAGCACGATCTGGATCAGGACGAATTACAATTTCGGGTTTACGCAACGCGGCACTGCTGTTGACTGTGCCAAGTCCCTCAATTTTTCGCATCTCACGTTCAACTGCGGCGGCAGCTAATGTGAGACCATCGGGATCGTCACCTACCAGAGTCAGTTCGATGCGATCACCACCTGCCCCCTGAAATTGAATGCGAGCACCTGGAATAATCCGCAAGAGATCAGTGGCTTTACGTTCAAACTCTTGTTGCAAACCGGTAACACCAGAATCGTCGTTAAGTTGTATGGTAAGTGTTGCACTGCGCACTGCTGCCGACGCTCCACCGCCACCAAAACCATCAGCCGCACCAGCCGCTCCCACAGCCGTGAACACACTGGCTACTTCTGGCATGGCGGAAATTATCGAACGGGCTTGTTCACTAATGGCCAGTGTTTCTTCCAGCCCTGAACCGGGTGGTAATTGCACCGAAAGTTGAGTGAAACCATTGTCACCAGCGGGTGAAAAACCAGTAGGTAACAAGCGGAATAACGACAACATGCCTACCATCACAATACTAGACACCATCACCACTTTGCCACGATGTTGCAAACACCAGCGTACTTTTTCCAGGTACCAAGTCAATAGTTTGCCATCACGTTCGACCTCAACATGAGGCTTCAATAAATATGCGGCCATCATTGGTGTCAACATACGTGCCACTAGCAATGAGAACAGTACGGCGATGGTCACGGTAAACCCAAAGGGGCGGAAAAATTCACCCGCGATGCTGCCCATAAATGCCACCGGAATAAATACAGCGCAAATCGTAAGTGTTGTCGCAACTACCGCCAAACCAATTTCAATGGCGGCATCCATGGCTGCCTCACGCGGAGATTTTCCCATACGTAAATGGCGCACAATGTTTTCGACTTCTACAATGGCATCGTCTACTAGAATCCCGACTACTAGGGTCAACGCCACGAGGGTGAGAATATTAAGCGTGTAGCCAAACATGTAAATTACCCAGAAAGTCGGGATGATAGACAAGGGTAGGGCAGCGGCCGAGATTAAAGTGGCACGCCAGTCACGCAGAAACAGCCACACTACCAACACTGCCAGCAAGGCACCTTCTATTAACATTTCCATTGAGGCATCAAATGAAGTCTGGATGTACTCCACTGTGTTGCTGGCTTCGGCAAAAGTAATTTCAGGATATTCGGTTTTTAGACGTTCGACGGTCGCACGACCGTTTTTAGCCACATCCAGCGCACTAGCACCGAAGGCCCGCACAATTTCAAAACCTATTACCTGTTTACCATTGAGTAGGGCTACCTGGCGTTGTTCACTGGCTTGATCATTAACATCTGCAAGGACGTCTAATCGAACGCTACGGCCGTCAGGTAGTAATATTGGCAGTTCTTTCAAACCCTGTACTGAAGTAATTAAGCCGGTGGTACGTACGGTTTGTTCGAGCCCGCCCAACCGTGCTTCACCACCTGGATATTCTGCCTGTATCCGGCGTAACTGGCGTGATACATCGATAGCAGTAGTGTGTAATGCGGCCAGGCGGTCTGGATCCAAATCGACGCGAATTTCACGATTGACACCACCCACTCGATTGAATCTGCCCACGCCCGGTATTGCCGTCATTTCCCGCGCCAGTTCCAGATCCACAAACCAAGACAGTTCGGTTTCGGTCATGCGCTCGGAGCTCACACTCCATGTCACCACGGGCAATCCCGCTGTGGTGGTGCGCGACACGATGGGTTCGTTGGCATCTTGCGGTAGATCGGAGCGAATACGGGTCATAGCATCCCGCACTTCGTCCATAGTGGAAGCGAGATCGATGCCAAAGACAAATTGAATGATAGTAGTAGAGGCGCCTTCACTCACTGTGGAGCGTAATTCTTCGATGCCAGCAATGGTGGAAACCGCATCTTCCACCTTGCGGGTGACTTCCGATTCCATTTGTGAGGGTGCTACACCTGCGTAGCCAACGGTCACCACAATGGCAGGAAATTCGATATCCGGTCGGTCAAGTACGCCCAGTTTTGGAAAGCTGATGATGCCCGCCACAGTGAGCGCGATAAACATCATGATGACGGGGACGGGATTACGGATAGACCAGGTAACAAAATTCATGGCGGGGTGTCCTTCAGTTTGCGTTTACGACGTTGACCAAATCACCATCTTTTAAAAAACCAGCACCTTTGGTAACAATATTGGTGCCAGGTTCTAGACCACTCACCACTTCAACATTACTGCCTTGAATGTCTCCGGTATTGATCATCTGCCTGCTTACCGTACGATCTGCCTGCACTACAAACACATAGTTATATCCATCGCTGCTTACCAAACTCGCTAAAGGTACTTGTACGGTTTCAGTAGCGCCGTATTCAATTTTCCCGCGCGCAAACATGCCCGGCCGCAAGGCATCGTCACTGCCAATATCGACATAGACCAGGCCGTTGTGAGTAACAGTATTTACCGTGGGAGATACCACACGAATAGTGCCCTGATGTTCACGCCCGTCCACACTAGTGATTGTGACCGCTTGCCCGACATGTAATGAAGGCA
>CAIMTR010000399.1 GCA_903844415.1 uncultured Gammaproteobacteria bacterium | reverse complement strand
GCGATATCGCCCATCAGAAAGAAACAGTGGTGAAGGCTTTGCAAAAACTTGATGAAGTGATCTTGGCTGGTTGGGACAGTTACCACCGTGAAATACGGATAATCGTGGGAGGAGGATTGATTCGTCAACAGGTGTTGGGCCAACTTCATTATTATCAACAACAAGGTAAGCTAAGATCGTATCGGGAAGAAAGTCCCAACCATGGCGCCATTATTGTAGTGATTCGTAGTACCTGATGAGTCACACACTTCTTGCTAATTTGAATACATTGCTGGCCACCTGTTTGCTGCGCGACCGTCCTTCCTTGATGCAGTCTTTACGTCAGTTGCAACGTCAAAGCAAACAAGGACAAAACAATAGTCCAATTTTTTTAGAGCAGATTGCCAAACTTACCCTACGTGTTGAAAATTCCGTAGCCAAAGTTAGTGCAAGAGCGCGCAGTGTTCCCTTAATCGGATACCCAGAATCTTTACCAGTGGCGAGTCGGGTAGCAGATATCAAAGCTGCTCTTACGCAACATCAAGTAGTTATCATTGCAGGTGAAACGGGCTCTGGTAAAACCACGCAGTTGCCTAAAATTTGTCTGGACCTCGGCCGCGGTACGACCGGGATGATTGGACATACACAGCCTCGGCGTTTAGCTGCCCGCACGGTGGCAACCCGAATTGCAGAAGAGATGGGTGTGCAAGAAGGTACTCTAGTAGGCTGTCAGGTACGTTTTGCCGACAGCAGTTCTGATCTTACTCTGCTTAAGCTTATGACCGACGGCATCCTGCTCGCTGAAACTCAACACGATCCCTGGCTTAACCGATATGACACTATCATCCTTGATGAGGCACATGAACGTTCATTGAATATCGATTTTCTGCTTGGTTATTTGCATCGATTGTTGCCCAAACGTCCAGAACTTAAACTCCTCATTACTTCTGCTACGATTGATGTTGAAAAGTTTTCTGCGCATTTTAATAACGCCCCTATTATTGAAGTTTCAGGGCGTAATTACCCAGTCACCATCCGATATCGTCCTACAGATGAGCAAGAGTCTGATGCCGAATTATCGACACAAGTGTTATCAGCATTTGCTGAAATTCAACAACTTGAAAGAACCCAAAAACCTACTCATCGTGATGTGTTGGTGTTTCTAAGCGGCGAAAAAGAAATTCGTGAAGTCGCTGAAGGCTTTCGGCAACAAAAACTTCCTAATCTGGAAATATTGCCACTGTATGCACGGCTGAGTAATAACGAACAGCTGCGTGTGTTCTTGCCCCATGCTGGGCGTCGCATTGTATTGACCACTAATGTTGCAGAAACTTCCCTAACCGTGCCAGGTATTGGTTATGTGATCGATAGCGGAGTAGCCCGCATCAGTCGTTACAGTGTACGTAGCAAAATTCAGCGTTTACCTATAGAGGCTATTTCGCAAGCCAGTGCCAATCAACGGGCCGGTCGTTGTGGTCGCCTAAGTCCTGGTACGTGTATACGTCTTTACAGTGAAGCCGATTTCACGAGTCGACCTTTTTTTACCGATACCGAAATAACACGCACTAACCTTGCTTCTGTAATTTTGCAAATGCTGGCGTTAAAGTTAGGTGATATCGAAAGTTTCCCTTTTATCGAAGTGCCAGATTCTCGAGCCGTGCGTGATGGTTTTAAATTACTAGAAGAATTACAGGCAGTAGATACCAATGGAAAGCTATTAACACTAGGTCGGGCTTTGGCTAGGTTTCCGGTTGATCCACGGTTAGCTCGGGTATTACTCGAAGCGGCCAAACGCAATTGCCTTACTGAAGCTCTCATTATTGTTAGCGCTCTCAGTATTCAGGACCCACGCGAACGTCCTCTCGACAAGCAACAGGCTGCTGATGCAGCACACCGTTTACATTGGCACCAAGAATCGGATTTTTGGGCTTTTGTAAATTTGTGGAACTTTCATGAAGAACAGCGTCAAGCGTTAGGCAGCAATGCAATGCGGAAAGTCTGCCAGACAAATTTCCTGTCTTGGATGCGTATGCGTGAATGGCGTGAAGTGCATAGGCAATTGTTACTCATGTGTCACGAGCTGAAATTGACACTCAATACCAGCCCGGCTAGTTATGAACAAGTGCATATGTCGTTGCTGTGCGGTTTCCTCAGCCAAGTAGCAAATCGCTTGGATGATGGCACTTATCTGGGGGCCCGCAGCCGCAAATATGTCATGTTTCCTGGTTCTTCTTTGTACAAAAAGGGTTGCAAATGGCTGCTATCGGCTGAATTAGTAGAAACAACGCAACTGTTTGCCCGTATGAATGCCAAAGTCGAGCCACAGTGGGTAGAAGCCTTGGCCACCCATCTTACACGCAAGGAATATTCCGAACCCCACTGGGAACAAAAACAAGGCAAAGTCTTGGCATTCGAACGAGTCCTGCTGTATGGCCTTGCCCTAGTGGAAAAACGCAAAGTTTCCTATGCTCAAATTGATCCGGTAATTAGCCGCGAAATATTTATCAGGGAAGCTCTGGTAATGATGCAGGTCAAAACCCGAGCCCCTTTCTATCAGGCTAACACTCAACTGATTGCGCGCATCAGCAATCTGGAAGAACGTACCAGGCGGCGTGACATCCTGGTAGATGAAACCCACATCGCCAGTTTTTATGAAGCACAACTGCCGGCAACTGTGGTCGATGTGGCAAGCCTCGAGCACTGGTATTTCGCCTTAAACAAAGCGCAAACACAGTCATTGTTCATGACTGAAGAATACCTGATGAATGTGGAAGTTTCAGAACAGGATTTACATCAGTTTCCCCAGCACATCCACACCAACGAGATGGCCCTGCAATTACAATATGCCTTTGAGCCGGGCAAGTCCCAGGACGGTGTATCGGTCGAAGTACCGGTGTCTGCCCTTAAACAACTTAAAGCTGATGAACTGGATTGGCTGGTACCCGGATTGTTACGCGAAAAATGTATCGCCCTAATTAAGGGTTTGCCTAAACCCCTGCGTAAAAATTTTGTGCCAGTTCCTGATGTGGTCAATAAAGTGTTGCCTTTGCTCCAGCAAAAAGATGGCAGTTTGCAACAAGCATTAGCGCGTCAACTATTACGCCTTACCAGTGTGCAAATTCCGCCATCAAGCTGGAACCCAGTGGATTTGCCTGAACATTTACGTATGAATATTCGGGTGCTGGATGAATACGGTAAAGTGCTTGGTGTTGGTCGTGACCTGCTGACCTTGCGAGAACAGTTTGGACGCACCGTGCAGGAGAGCATCAGCAAGGCTGCACAGGGAACACTGGAACAACGCGGACTGACGGCATGGAACTTTGGTGATTTGCCCCATGTGCATGAAATCGGTGGGGGAAAAATTGTAGTAAAAGCATATCCCGCCCTTCTTGATGCCGGAACTAGTGTTGACTTGTGTTTGTTGGATACCGAATACAAGGCCCGCTTGGTCACTGCCAGTGGCGTGGGGCGTTTACTTATGCTCGCTAGTAAACAACAAGTACGTTATTTACAAAAAACACTGTTACAGGTGCCAGCAAAACTGGTACAGATCAACAGTTTAGGTGCGCGTGATAGTTTGTTAGAGCAGCTTATTAACCGCTGTTATGTGATTGCTTTTAAGCTAGATCAAGCCGTGCCACGCGATCAACATACTTTTGAGCTTTTGCTCGAGCAAGGTCGCGCCGAGGTAGTGAGTGTCGCTACCAGGCTGGAAGAATTGGTGTATCACATCGTAACTATGCGGCATGATATTCTCAAACAGCTGGACAAGAGTTTTAGTGGATTGCGAGAAGTATCAATCAAGCAGGATGTGACAAATCAACTGGAGCAGCTTGTGCATCAGGATTTTCTGCAGAACAGTCCATGGTTGCACATGCAACAAATTCCCCGCTATTTACAGGCCATTGTAATCAGGTTGGAAAAGTATCCGTTGCAGGTGGCGCGTGATCAAGCTGATACCGTGTTGATATCTCGTTTTTGGCAACAATATTTACAACAAAAACAATATTCGACTAAACATGAAATAGAAGATGAAGGTCTCGATGAATATAGGTGGCTGCTGGAAGAATTGCGCGTTTCGCTTTTTGCCCAAGCATTAGGCACGCGGGTTCCGGTTTCAGAAAAACGTTTACAGAAATACTGGTTAGACCTAGCCGGTATTCGGTAGGGCGCCTGTGTTCAGGTCTAGTTAATTTGTTGGTGAGTATGATCAAATCATGCAGCTAGCGGTTGAAGAAAATCTAGGAGCAGAGTAATGTTCCTACAGCAAGAATTCCTACAAAATAGACGTATTAACTAACCTAGCCCGATGCAACTCTTTAAGTCCAAGAAGCCAAATCTAAAATGCCAAGCCGCAAAATTTTGCGGAATTTGTAGTTTCGTCATAAACAGAATCGACAATGACACCCGCAAGTAACGCCAAAGACATAATTACGCTATTGGTCATCGACAATGATTTAGTAGTGCGGGCGTCTATTACAGCAGCGTTGGCCAATATTTCTTGCTGCGTGGTGTTAGCCGACAGTCCTGCCCAGGGCATAGAGCGCTTTCATGCGGCAAGCCCCGATTTGGTTATCATCAATATCCATTTGCCAGAGGCCAACAGCTACGGCACCTTGCAACAATTACTCGAACTGGCTCCTGATTTACCTATTATTGTGCTCGCAGATCGGGGTAACAGTGAAGATCTGCAGCGTGCCTTACGCCTTGGAGTCAGTGACTATTTGATACTGCCACTTACAGACACTGCCATCCTCGAACATGCTATCAATAACAGTCTGCGTCGAGCCAGGCTCATAGAAGAAAACAGCCGGATTCGTAAAAAGCTAGAATTGGTCAATAACGAGATGGAAGAGCGTATTGAGATTTTCCAGCAGGATCAGCAAGCAGGCCGGCATGTACAGATCAACATGATGCCTGTGCCACCACAAACAATCAGCGGCTTCAAGTTTGCACACAAGGTACTGCCATCGCTTTTTCTTAGTGGTGATACCGTAGATTACAAACCTGTTTCGAATCAGCAAAGCTTGTTTTACATTGCTGATGTTTCCGGTCACGGCTCTTCCTCCGCATTTATTACAATACTGTTGCGATTCAGGATTGATCAGATGCGACGCGAACATATTCGCAGCCGTTTCACTACAGTTTTCACTCCGGCCAGTATTCTGTCTTGCTTGAATGGTGATTTACTGGATGCCGGTCTCGACAAACACATCACTCTTTTTATGGGTTTGTTGCACAACACCAACAATACTCTGGTTTACAGTGTAGCAGGGCATCATCCACTACCCTTTATGTATGTAGGGGGAAATTCAGCGCCCATCGCACTAGAGCGCAGCAGTTTCCCGGTAGGGCTGGTTGCAGGGGCAAATTATTTTGATACAACAGTGCAACTGGCTAACAATTTTTCCCTCGTCTTGTTTTCAGATGGTATTTTGGAATTGCTGAAATTGCCGAATATGGCTGAAAAGGAACAACATTTAGGTGCAGTAGTTGCAGAATGTGCAGGAGATTTCGATCTGATCAAGACAAAATTGATGTTGAATAAGCATTTAAGCGTGCCTGATGACATTGCATTAATGACTGTGTCTAGGGCATGAGAAAGTTATGACAATAAGTACCGGAAAAATTCTGGCGGCAGATTACAAACACATGGCCATGTTGAAATTTATTGGTGATGTGCGAGTAGTCATGAGCTCCACGCTGGATAACTATTGTAGTGGTTTGTATCGTCGTGGAACTCTTGATGCCATGTTGATAGACATGAGCGAAACCAAAGGCATAGATAGTACAGCTC